>NZ_JBFBHW010000012.1:0-225017 GCF_040685395.1 Kitasatospora sp. NPDC088779
GGTTCTCAAGGATCCGCCGCATTCCGCGGCGGACCATCTCCTGGTCGTCTGCGAGCAGTAATCGAATGGTCACAGCCAGGAATTCTGTCATAGCGGCGGACCGGGGTGCTCCGGTCCGCCGGGTGGGACCGGGTCCGGTCAGCCCTGCCGGGCCGCCAGGCTCGCGGGCCGCATGTCCGTCCAGTTGGTGTTGACGTAGGCGATCGCCGCCTCACGGTCGGCGTCGGCCAGGACCGTCCGCCAGCCGGCCGGGACGTCCACGAAGACCGGCCACAGCGAGTGCTGGCCCTCGTCGTTCACCAGGACGTGGAAGATGGCGTCGGGGTCGTCAAAGGGGTTGGGAGAACTCATGGTCGCGCCTCCTCAGGCCGAGATCCAGGTTCGTTGGTGACTGCGAAACGGCACCGGCGTGAGTTCGCGGCTCTGCAGCAGGGCCATGCCGAGCGAGGTGAGGGTGTGCAGCGCCGTGTTCCGGTTGCGGGCGGTGGTGATCAGGCCGGCCCGGCGCAGGACCGCGGCGTGCTTGCTGGCGCCGGCCAGCGATATGCCCAGCTGTTCGGCGAGTTCACCGGTGGTGCGGCTGTCGGTGAGCGCTTGGATCGCGGCCGCCCGGGTGTGGCCGACCAGCGCGCCGAGCGCCTGTTCGTCCGACTGCCACGCATCCCAGAGCCCGGGCTTGACGCCGGAGCCGATCGGGAAGACGACGGCGGGCCCGCCGGCCTCGCGGTCGTCGTCGATGAACACGCAGGACTGGTCGTGCAGGAAGAACGAGGGGCTCAACACCAGCCCCCGGCCGCCGAGGTGGACGTCCCGATCCGGCCCGCCGCGAACCTCCAGGGTCGGCGCGTTCCAGATCAGCCGCGGGTGGAGGGCGCTCAACAGCCGTTCCGCACCGAGGGCGATCGCGACCCGGCCGCGGGCGTCCCGCACCCGCTCCAGCTGCGGCTTGACGTCCGCCCAGTGCGGCAGGACCGCGACCTGGGTGAAGGAGCTCAGGAGCGCCGTCGGACCGGCCTGCCCCTCGCCAGGCGCAGTGGACGTCCCGAGCAGCTCGATCAGGTCGGTCAAGTTCGGAGCCTGTTGCGCAAGTAACTCCAGCTCCGCGGTGCGCACGCCCAGGACGGCACGCACTCGCATGCGCCAGGGCTGGAACGCCACGCTGCCGCTGTGGCTGAACCGGTGAAGGGCGAAGACGCCCTCCGTCAGCGGGCCCAGGCCGGCGACCATGCGCAGCCGGGCCAGATCCTCGACGGTGAAGTGAATTCTCAACACAAAGACTGCCCCCGTAAGTCGCTTTATCAGGCGGGACTCAGTACCTGTTCAATCCTCGCTGCCCCTCAGGACCCGGCCGCCATGCAGCGTCTCGGCGTAGGAGAACACGTGACCGGCGCCCACTTCGACCGGGGCGAGCCGGGCGAAGTCCGCTCCCAGCACATCGAAGAATCCGAACTCGGCCGCCCCCGACCACACCTGCGAGAACTCCACATCGGACACTTCGGACGCCACAAGAGCCGTCTCTCTAGGTCGAGTTGACGTCCAGTCAGGGATATGCAAAGTGTGCGCCAACGGTACCATGTGCAACCCTGGCGGCTCAGGGGAGATTCCCGTCAGTGTCACCGATGCCTCGACGGCCCTGCGGCCGTGGACGGACATCGTTGCGGCGAAGGTCCCGCCAGGAGCCAGCCTGGGCCCGGCCCGGCCCACGGTGGCCGGCCGGCTCTGGTGGACGACCCCGAACTGCTTGGGCATGCCCTGCACCCAGCCGCGCATCATCGGCACGGGCTGGTCGACCCAGGCGTACGGGCACCTCGCCATCGGCTCCCCCTCGAACTCGCAGGCGAGCAGGACCAGGAACTCTGAGAAGCGGTTGCGGCACGGGTCGGCCAGCTCTTCCCCCGAGTCCGAGCACCATTGCCACTCCGCGAAGACGGCCGCCGCCGCGCCGGCGTCCCTGCCCGGCGTCAGCCCGGGTGGCAGGAAAGCGGCCACGGCCTCGGGTTCGACCCGGTAGTCCACCATCACCACCTCACCGGTGAAGTGCCATGGGGGCGGGGTGAGCATGGACGACCCTCCGGACGGGGAGAGCGGCAGGCTGTACCCCCGCAGGCCGCCCACGACGGCGGGCATCCCCTCATCGGTCACGGACACATTCGGCTCCTGTCGATAGCGGGGTCGCCGACGGGTGGGTGGTCGACGGCGGCGAAAGGGTGCGCCAGGCGGCGGCCAGCCGCTCGGCGGCCATCACCAGTCGCCCGGACGAGTTGAAGCTGAAGGCCAGCCGAAAGGAGTTCTCGCCACCAGGGCCGAACCGGGAACCCGCGGCGATCCGGACGCCGGCCAGGGCCGCCGCCCGGAGCAGTTCCGCCTCCCGGTGGCCGGCCACCGGCTCCAGCCACAGGAAGTAACCCCCGGACGGGACCCGGAACCGCACCGGCTCCGGCAGGTCGACGGCCCGCAGGCCGGCCACCAGGGCATCCCGGCGCGCCGCCAACTCCCCACACAGAAAGGCCACATGGCGATCGTATTCACCGTTCGCGAGCACGACGGCGGCGGCCAGCGAGGCGGTGTGGTTGAGCGAGCCGCCGCTGACGAAGAGGCCGTGCGCCGCCAGCCGGTCGACGAGTGCGGGATCGCCGAGCAGCCAGCCCAGCCGCAGCCCCGGGGCGAGCGTCTTGGAGAAGGTGCCGAGCCGGAGCACGCCCCGGTGGTCCGCCAGCGCGGCGAGCGACTGCGGTGGCTCCGCCGCCGGGTCGAGCGCCAAGCCGGCGTACGCGTCGTCCTCGACGACGAGCAGCCCGTACTCGGCCGCGACGGCGAGCAGCTCCCGTCGCCGGGCCGTCGTCAGCGTCCGGCCGGTCGGGTTGTGGAACGTCGGGTTGAGGTAGAGGAAGGCAGGCCGGACGCCCCCCGGGGCCGGAGCGCGAAGGGTCTCCCGCAGGGCCTGCGGCGACATGCCGGCGGAGTCCGCCGGCACCCGCCGCAGGGTGAGCCGGCAATCGGTGAAGAGCTTCTGGGCCAGGTCGTAGCAGAGGCCGTCGGTCAGCACCGCGTCCCCCGGGGAGGCCAGCGCGGTGGAGATCAGGTAGAGCGCCTGCGAGGTGCCCGCCGTCACCAGGACGTTCTCCGGCCCGCACGGGTGCCCGTCCGCACGGGTGGCCCGCTCGGCGAGTGCCTCCCGCAGCGGATGGGCCCCCGCGTTGTTCCCGTACGCCAGCGCGGCGGCGCCGAACTCGGCCAGTGCGCTCACCTGCGCCTCCCGCACGAGCTCCACCGGGAGCAACGCGGGGTCGAGGTAACCGGGCCCGAGGTCGATCACTCCGGGCTCGGCCGTCTCCTGCACCAGACCGCGCTGCCACCGCCGGGCGTGGCGGGCGGGCGTCGCCACGGTCACCTGGATTCCAGGACGGACCTGAGCAGGCGGACCGACTCGGCGAGCGGCTCGCGCGAGCGGGCCAGTGCGATGCGCAGCATCCGGTCGCCCTCGGCCGGCTCGGCCCAATGGAACTGCCGGCAGGGCAGGGCGAAGACATTGTGCTCCCGCAGGGCCTCCCACACCTCGGTACCGGTGCGGCCGGAGAAGCGGACCCGCTCCACGCTGGTTCTGCTGTCGGGGTCCGGGAAGTCGACGCCGGGCACGCCCGCCAGGCCGGTCCGCACCAGCTCCCGGTTGCCCGCGATGAACTCGTGCAGCTCGCCCAGCCCGCCGGAGGCCGCGTCCTCGGCGAAGCGGCGGATCATCGCCAGGATCAGCGGCGAGACGCCCAGCAGGATGTCGGAGTAGATCTTCTGCACCGGCAACCCGAGGTCCTCCGAGGCGACCAGCATGCCGGCCTTCAGGTCGAGCGTGGGCCAGAGCTTGCCGGTGTCCTCGATCACCGCCCAGCGGCAGCCGCTGGCGTCGAGCACCGCGTAGTGGTCGTAGTGGGCGCGCGGATCGAAGCCGCGGAAGGACGTGTCCAGGGCCAGGACCACGTCGTGCTCGGCGCACTGCTCGGCGATCCGGCGCAGCCGCTTCTCGCTGACGACCCGCCCGGTGGGGTTGTTGGGCGTGGTCAGGAAGAGGCAGCCCACCGAGGCCAGGAACTCCGGCGTCAGGTCCTCGCCGTGCAGCGGGTCCTCGGCGATCGGGACCAGCCGCAGGCCGTTGCCGCGCAGCAGGTCGGCGATGTTGTCGAAGGTGGGGTGGACCAGGGCGACCGTCTCCACCTTGGACGCCAGCGCCCGGGAGAGGATCTCCATCGCGACGGACGAGGAGTAGCAGCTCATCACCCGGCCGTGCTCGGACGGGTAGCCGTCCTGGCCGAGCAGGGTGAAGTAAGCCTCGTGCGCCTCCCGCTCGATCTGCTCGACGGGGCGGCGCTCGCCCTCGGCGAAGAGCAGCGGCAGCTCGTCGACGACCTTCGTCTGGCCGGGGGTCAACGCCTGTCGGGCGTGCCCGTCCGCGATGTTCAGCTCGCTGTTGAGGGCGAGGTACTCCCACTGGGTCAGGTTGCCCTTGTTCTGCTGTATTCCGGTCACGGTTTCCTCACGTGAGAAAAATGGGGGCTTCGGTGACGGTCAGTAGATGACCCGGGAGTCGGCGCTGAGCCGGTACTCCCGGGACTTGCGAAGGTCGCGGGCGATGTTGAGACGGCGCAGCCAGCGGTCGGTGCCGTCGTAACGGGCGCGGAACGGATTGCGGCCGTGCACCACCCGGTAGTTGTCGAGGAAGCAGATGTCGCCCGGCCGCAGGACGACTCCGGTCAGGGCCCGGTCGATGGCGGCGCCGATGGCGTCGAGCGCCCGCTGCTCCTCGTCGTCGTGGACTCCCTGCATGTAGTACGGGTCGATGACCAGGTAGGGGTCGTCGGGATCGCCGAACAGGACGGCCAGCGGGTCGGGCTGCCGCAGCGCCTGCTCCACCCGCTCCAGGGCTCGCCGGCGCAGCAGTTCCTCGCGATCCTGCGCCCCGGCGGACTGGGCACCGCCGCGGTGCGCGTCGTCCGGCAGGATGCGGAAGCGCGGCTCGCTGAGCGCGGCCCTGGCCCCGGCGTCCAGCTCGACGTCGGCGATGTCCGCGACGGTGGTCTCGACGCCGTCCGGGTTCCGCAGGCACATCAGACCGAGGTAGTCGGTGCGCAGCGGGTGGAAGGCGTCCTCGGTGTGCCAGCTGAGGGTCTCGGCGCTTCCCCACCCGATCTGGTCGTGCTCGTGCGACTTGACCGGGTAGACGTCGTGCATGATCAGGCCGTCCTGCTGGGTGGCCCAGCCGATCGGGTCGCCGAGCACGCTCCCGATCAGGAAGAAGGCGATGTCCTGGCTGAGCGAGGGGGACGGGGCGGGCTTCCTGCGACGCTCGGCCGGGGTGGGTCCGAGCAACGCGTCCTCGACGTGGAGACCGGAGACCACGAGGGTTCCGGACTTCTCGGTCAGTCGGAACTCGTTGAGCCTCCCGCGCAGTCGGCGGGGCAGTTCCTGCGCGTGGGTGCGGCTCTCGCGCTGGAACACCGGCGACTCCACGGTGTCGTACCGGTGGGCGAGTTCGTCGGCGATCGCCTCGACGGCCAAGACCTCTTCGTCGGTGAGTCGGATGTGGAACACGAGCGGGACCTCCCTTGACGGTCCTGGGGCAGACCTCCCGGTGCACCGGGAGCCTCACTGATGTCCGCCGGGGGTTTCCAGACACTTGAACAGAGAGTGAAATTGCCATGGGGCCGGAACGGCGGTTACCCGCGGGTCCGGTCGGCCGCTGGGAAGCGGCGCAGCACCGGGCTCGCGGTCGTACCGACGGCGATCAGCGCCAGTGCCCCGGCACAGGCCAGTACGGCCGCGGTGCCGCCCCCGGACCTGGCCACCAGCACTCCGCCGGCCAACGGGCCCAGCGCCCCGGCCCCGCCGGAGCACAGGGCGGCGATGGAGCTCACCCGGCCCCGGAGACCGTCGGGGGTGACCATCAGCTGGTGGGTCATCACCGTGGTGTTGGCCACCGGTGCGAACAGGGCCGCGAGGCCGAGCAGCACGCCGAGCGGCACGCCACCCGAGACGACGGCCATCAGGGCCGTCGCGACGGCGGCCAGCCAGGCGAAGCCCAGCACGATCACCGGCGCCGGCAGGCGGCGGTGGAGCCAGGGGGCGAGGGCGGCTCCCAGGAGTCCGCCCACCCCGAGGCAGGCCATCATCAGGCCGATCTCGCCGGGCGCCGTCCTGTCCTCGTTGGACACCGCCAGGATGATCACCAACAGGGCGTTGAAGACCAGGTTGGTGCCCACCATCCAGACGAGTGTGGTCCGCAGCACCCGGTTGCGCAGGACCCAGCGGAACCCTGCGGCCATCTCGCCGCCCATCCCGCCGTCCGGCTTCCCGGTGCCCGGGCCGGCCACGGGGGGCAGCCTGAGCAGGGTCAGCGCGCCCGCCGAGAGGGCGAGCACCGCGGCGGTCACCGCGAAGGGGTCGGTCGGGTGCACGGCGAACAGGAACCCCGCGACGGACGGGCCGAGCAGGGTGGCCACGTACGGGCGGGCGGCGTTGCGGGCCACCGCGGTGGAGAGTTGGGACTCCGGTACCACCTGCGGTAGGGCCGCGTGCTCGGCCGGCTCGAAGACCGAGCCGAGCGCCCCCTCCAGCACCACGACGGCCAGCAGGTGCCAGTAGCTGTAACGGTCCAGGGCCAGCGCGGCGGCGAGGCTGCCCATGCCGACGGCCCGCAGGGCCTGGCAGGTGAGCATCACGGTGCGCCGGTTCCAGCGGTCCGCGATCGCGCCGGCGGGGATCGCGGCCAGCATCCGGACGGCGGCGAGCACGGACGAGGCCGTGCCCATCTGGATCGCCGATCCGGTGTGGGCCAGGATCAGCAGCGGGATGGCCACCATCGCGATCTCGAAGGCCAGTTCGGAGAGCAGCTGGCCGGTCCACAGGATGTTGTAGTTGCGGTTGCGGGACAGCGGCCGTGCCGTCGGCGGGCCTGGCGGCCCACTCGTCGGTTCACCATCCGGTCCCGTCGTCGGTTCACTCGTCGTTCCACTGGTCGGGCGTGCGACGGTCATTCACTCACCACTTCTCGGACCGGCCTCGGCGCGCGAGCCGGCCGGACACCTGGAGGTACTCGACCCGGCCGGTGCCGGGATCGCGGAGGAAGCGTCCGGCGTGTACCAGGCCGACGGACGGTTCGCCGCCCGCCTCACGCATGGTGAAGCGCAGATCGGCGGTGCAGCTCAGCTCGTACTGCGGCGGGCCGCCGAGGCCGAGCAGCAGCCCGGGCCCACCCCGGGTGACCAGGTACTCCAGGTCGCCGTTGGCGTAGCCGCCGAGGCAGTCGTCGGGCGCGTCCGCCGGATCGCCGTCCGTGTCCAGGGCTCCCTGCCCAGGGACCGCGAGCCCGGCCTCGCGGAGCTTCCCGACCACGTCGGCCCACAGGTTCTGGCCGGTGTTGGCGTTGGTGGTGAGGACCACCACCGTGCCCTCGACGGGCTCGAACCTGAGGTGACAGGAGATCCCGTCGCCCGTGCCGTCGTGGCCGTACCAGTCCGAGCCGCCGTCGCGGTACCGGGCCCAGCCGAGCCCCCAGCCGTCGGCCATCCCGTACGGCCCGAAGGGGACGCCGGCGAGCTGGTCCCGGCGCATCTCGGCGACCGTGTCCGCGGCCAGCAACGGGCCCGGCCGGGCCAGGAACTGGCGGGCGAAGAGGGCCACCTCCCCGGCGCTGAGCGCCAGGGAACCGACGGACGCCTCGACCACCGACACGCCCTGCTCGGGCACCGGGATCGTCCGCCTACCCGGCGCCCGCACCACGTGGCCGCCGACCACGGACCTGCCACCCGGCTCGCGGACGTCCCCGACGAAGGCCGGGGCGGTCCCGAGCGGGGACAGCAGGATCGCGTCCAGCGCCTCCGGCCAGGGCATTCCGGTGATCTCCTCGACCAGGAGGCCCGCCAAGACGTACCCCACGTTGGAGTAGGAGAACGCCGTCCCCGGCGCGGCCACCTCGGACTGCCGGTTCGCGTACCGGGCCGCCAAGTGGCGCGCGCTGCCGGCCTTCCCGGCGTCCTCGGGCACGACCGCCGGCAGCCCCGCGGTGTGGCTGAGCACCTGCCGGACCGTCCCGGTGGTGTCCAGCCCGGCCTCCGGGAGGTGGCAGGCCACGGGGTCGTCCAGCCCGGCGTCCCCGTCCGCGACCAGGGTCATCACCAGCGCGGCGGTGAACGGCTTGGTGAGCGAGGCGAGCGGGAAGGCGCTGTCGCGGCGGACCGGCCGGCCGACGCCGAGGACCTGCTCGCCGACGGCCACCGACACGGTGCGGTCCCGGTGGTGAACGGCCAGTTGGGCGCCGGGGACCCGGTGCGCCCGGCACAGCCGTTCCAGCAGCGCGGACAGGCCCGGCTCGTCGATCGGGTGCTGGTCGCTCATGCTCACCGCCCCGCCGCGTGCCCGGCCATCGACCGCAGGGCGGCCAGCAGGTCCTGGGCGAGCCGTTCCACGGTCTCCCTGTGGTGCACGTTCCGGGAGTAGTACCAGCTGAGTCGCAGGCTTCCCTCGCTCAGCGCGCCGACCACCTCGAGCAGGTGGTCGATCTCGGCGTCCGGGCTGCGGTCCCGGCCGATCGAGGAGTGGAAGGCGTGGTAGAGCACGCCGTCGCCGCCCCCGCCCACCGGGTCGGCCTGGCCGTGGTAGTTGAACACCACCTGCGCGGTGGCGGGGGCCGGGCCGGTCGACTCCTTCAGGTGTCGCAGGGCGCCGTGGCCCAGGCCGTTGCCGGGCACCGCGCGCACCTGGCGCCGGACGTACCGGGCCAGGGCCGGCCAGTCACCGTCCTGCTCGGGGAGCTCCAGCGCGACCGGGTAGAGCGTGGTGAACCAGCCGACGGTACGGGAGAGTTCGAGGCCGTCGAAGATCTCCTCGCGGCCGTGCCCCTCCAGGTCGATCAGCACCTGGCGCTCACCGGTCCACCCGCCGATGGTGCGGGCCAGGGCGGCGAGGAGCAGATCGCGGGGTGAGGTGCGCAGCCTCCCGACCGCGCGCTGGAACCGCGCGGTCTCCTCCGGCTCCAGGGCCACCGTCACGGCGTCGACGGAGCCTCCCAGGTTCGGCCCGTCGCCGTCCCGGGGAAGGTCGGCAGCCGGCGGGACGGCCGCCCAGTACGGCGCCTCGTGGTCGAAGCCGCCGTCCACGGTGTGCTGCCGCAGACGCTCCGCCCAGCGGCGGAAGGAGGCGCTGCGCGGCGTGGGCCGGCCCGGCCCACCGGTCCGCGCGCACTCGTAGGCGGTCTGCAGGTCGTCCAGCAGGATGCGCCAGGAGACCGCGTCCACCACCAGGTGGTGGGCGGTGAGGAACAGCCGCGGCCGACGGCCCGCGCCGAGGTCGAACAGCAGGGCCCGCAGCAGCGGCCCGGCCTCCAGGTCCAGTGCGGCGTCCGTTTCACCGGCCAGCCGGTCCATCTCCGCGAGCTGGTCCGGCTCCAGACGGTCCGACAGGTCGTGCCGCTGCAAGAGGTCGACGACTCCGACGTCGACCGTGTACTGCCGCCATCCCTCGCCGGTGCGCCGGTAGCGAAGGCGCAGCGAGTCGTGCCGGGCGGGCAGTTCGGCCAGGGCGCCGCGCAGGGCCTGCTCGTCCACCCCGTCGACCAGCTCGATCAGTACCGACTGGGTGAAGTGGTGCGGGGCCACCGGGTCGGCGCCCAGGAAGGCGGCCTGGATCGGCGTCAGCGGCACGTCGCCCGCCGACGGCTCGTGCTGGTCCGGCTCGGCGGCCGTCTCGGGGACGACCACCGTGGCCAGTTGGGCAATCGTCGGGTTCAGGAAGAGGTCCCGGGAGACCACCCGCAGTCCCGCCCGCCTGATCCGGTGGACCAGTTGGATGCTCAGGATGGAGTCGCCGCCCGACTCGAAGAAGTTGTCGGTCACTCCGACCCGTTCGAGGCCGAGGACGTCCGCCCAGAGCTCCACGAGGGTCCGCTCGGTGTCGCTGCGCGGGGCCGTGTACTCGCCCTCCGGGATCTCGGCCGGCCCGGGCGCGGGCAGCGCCCGCAGATCTACCTTGCCACTGGGTGTCAGCGGCATCTCGTCCAGCACCACGACGGTCGCGGGGACCATGTAGTGCGGCAGCGACTTCCGTGCGAGCGCCCGCAGTTCGGCGGGGTCGGGCATGCTGGCCCCGACCCCGGCCCCGGTGGCGTAGGCCACCAGCTGAGGCAGGCCGACCGGGCCGGGCCGCACGACCGCGACGGCGGCGGCCACCGCCGGGTGCCCCTGCAACAGCGCCCCGATCTCGCCGAGTTCGATCCGGTAGCCGCGCAGCTTGACCTGGTCGTCGCTCCGGCCGAGGAACTCCACCGAGCCGTCCGCCCGCCGCCGGGCGAGGTCACCGGTGCGGTACATCCGGTCGCCGGGGGCACCGAACGGGTCGGCGACGAAACGCTCGGCGGTGAGTGCGGCCCGGTTCAGGTAGCCCCGGGCGAGCTGGCGGCCCGCCAGGTAGAGCTCGCCCGGCAGGCCGGCCGGGACGGGCCGCAGGTACGGGTCGAGCAGGTATGCCCCGGTGTTGGCACCGGGGCGGCCGATGACGGGGCGGCCGGGGACGACCGGCGCGTGCAGGCTGTCCACCGTGCACTCGGTGGGGCCGTAGCAGTTGTGGGCCGTGACGCCGTCGGCCTCGGCCAGCCGGCGCCACAGCCGGTCGCCGACCGCCTCGCCGCCGAGCAGGACCAGTCGCGGCCGGTGCCCCGCACCGGCCAACAGCCCGGCCGCGATCAGCTGTTCGGCGAAGGTCGGGGTGAGTTCCAGGTGGTCGATGCGATGCTCGGCGACGTACGCGACCAGCGCCTCCGGGTCCCGCCGTACGGCCTCGTCCACGACGTGGAGTTCACCGCCGCAGGCCAGCAGCAGCAGACCGACCAGCGAGCTGTCGAAGGAGAACGTGGTGGTGAGCGCGGACCTCAGCCCGACGGTCGGGCCGAACAGCCGCTCCCGGTGGTCGAGCAGGAGGTTGGCCAGGTTCCGGTGCTCGACCAGCACGCCCTTCGGCCGCCCGGTGGAACCGGAGGTGAAGATGAGGTAGGCCGGGTGCTCGGGGCGCAGCGGCTCCGAGCGGTCCGTATCCGTCGGGTCCTCGGCGGACAGCGCCGACAACTCGGCCAGAACGGACGGGTCCTCCAGATTGAGTACCGGCAACTCCTTTGTCATACCTGGCAATTCACCGATGACCAGCATCGGATTCGCGTCTTCCGCCATGAACCCGACCCGCTCGGCAGGAAGTTCGGGATCGACGGGGAGGTACGCGGCACCGGCCTTCAGCACCGCGAGCACCGACACGACAGTGCTCGCGGCCCGGGTGCCGGCCACCGCGACCAGCCGCTCGGGGCCGACGCCCCGCGCGATCAGCAGGCGTGCCAGCCGGTTCGCCCGGGCGTTGGCCTCGGCGAAGGTCAGCGCCCCGTCGGGGCCGACCAAGGCAGTCAGCCCGGGGGTCTCGGCGGCCTGCCGCTCGAAGCCCTCGACCACGCCGACACCGGGCCCGCGCAGCTCGGGGCCGGGCAGCGCCGGGCCGGAGGCTCCCCCGGCGAGCATCGGCAGGTCCGCCAGGCGGCGGTGGCCGGTGACCACGCCGGTCAGCAGCACGCCCAGGTGCTCGGCCATCGCCGCGACGGTGCCGGGGTCGAACAGGGCCGTGCTGTAGCCGATCGCCGCCTTCAGCCGCCCCTGCTGCTCGTAGAAGTTGAAGCTCAGGTCGTGGCTGACCTCGGAACTGACGAGTGGGGTCGGCTCGACCTGGATGCCGGGCCACCGGATCTCGCCCGAGCGGTCGGCCTCCAGACCGACCATGACCTCGACCAGGGCGTTGCGGCTGGGGTCGCGCTCCGGCCGCAACGTCTCGACCAGCTGATCGAAGGGCGCCTCCTCGTGGACGAAGGCCTCCAGGACGGTCTCCCGCACCTGGCCGAGCAGTTGCGCGAAGGACAGCGACTCGTCGACGGTCGTCCGCAGCACCACCGTGTTGACGAAGAACCCGACCATGTCCTCCAGTTCGGGGCGACCACGGCCGGAGGTCGGGGTGCCGACGGCGACGTCCCGCGTCCCCCAGTACCGGGACAGCAACACCTGGACGGCGGCGACCAGGGCCATGAACAGGGTGGCGCCCTGCTGCTGGGCCACGGCCCGGAGCCGGTCCGCCAGCGACTCGGGGACGTCGAGGGCGAGCAGTCCCCCCGCCGTCTCCCGGACGGCCGGACGCGGCCGGTCCGTGGGCAGCTCCAACGGGGCGAGGCCGGCCAGCCGGTCCCGCCAGTACTCCAGGTGGCGGTGCTGCTCCGGGGTGTCCAGCCGCTCCCGCTGCCAGGCCGCATAGTCGGCGTACTGCACCGGCAGCGGCGGGAGGACTGCGGCGGTCCCGTCCGTCGCGGCGATGTAGCAGGCTCCGAGGTCGCGGGCCAGGACGTCCATCGACCAGCCGTCGGTGGCGATGTGGTGGATGACCAGCGCGAGCAGGTGCCGGTTCGGACCGGACCGGGCCAGCGCGGCCCGCATCACCGGGCCGCCGCGCAGATCGAACGGCTGCCCGATCCATCGGCGCAACCACTCCTGCGCGGCGGCCTCGGCGTCGCCCGCGGCCGCCTCGCCCGGCTCGAACAGCAGGAGTTCGGGCTGTTCGGCGGGCCGGACCAGCTGGACCCCCCGGCCGTCCACGGTGCGGTAGACGGTGCGCAGCGGCTCGTGCCTGGCGACCAGGGCGGCGAGCGCCGTGCGCAGCGCGTCCACGTCCAGCTCGCCGTCCAGCCGCAGCCCGAGCGCGGTGTTGTACTCGGTGCCTTCCGGTGCGAAGTCGTGCAGGAACCACAGCCGCTGCTGGGCGGAGGAGAGTGGCAGGGGGCCGCCTCGGTCGACCGGCACCGGGCCGGCCGATTCCGCGACGGTCTCCTGGTCGAGCCAGGCGGCCAGTCCGGCGACGGTGGGCGTGTCGAACAGTTGGCGTGGCGACACCGCGAGCCCGAGGGCGGCCCGGATGCGGGAGATCACCCGGATGCTCAGGATGGAGTCCCCGCCGAGCTCGAAGAAGCCGTCCTCGACGCCGACCCTGGCGACGCCGAGCACCTCCGCCCAGATCCCGGCCAGCAGCCGTTCGGTGTCGGTCCGCGGCGCCGTGTACGGGAGGTCGGCGGCGTCCGGGGCGGCCGGGGAGGGCAAGGCCCGCCGGTCGACCGTGCCGCTGGGGGTCATCGGCAGGGCGTCCAGCACCACGTAGGCGGTGGGCACGGCCGCGACCGGCAGGCTCTCGGCGAGAAAGGCCCGGAACTCCGCGGGCTCGGGCACCGGCCCTCCGGCGGCTACGACGTACCCGACCAGGCGGCCGGGGCCGGTGTCGTCCTTGCGGACCGCCGCGGCGGCGGAGTGCACGCCGGGGTGGCGGGCCAGGGCTGCCTCGACCTCGCCGAGCTCCACCCGGAAGCCACGGATTTTCACCTGGTCGTCGGCCCGGCCGAGGCACTCGAGGTTGCCGTCCGCCCGGCGGCGGACGAGGTCGCCGGTCCGGTACATCCGGGCGCCGTGCGCCGGGACGAAGGGATCGTCACGAAAGCGCTCGGCGGTCAGCTCGGGGCGGTTCAGGTAGCCCCGGGAGACACCGTCACCGGCGATCCAGCACTCGCCCACCACCCCGGTCGGCACCGGCCGCAGGTCCCGGTCCAGCACGTAGATCCGGGTGTTGGCGAGCGGGCGTCCGATCGGCACGAAGGCCGTGTCGCCCAGCGGGTCACCGCCGAGCTGGAACACCGTGGAGTCGACCGTGGTCTCGGTGGAGCCGTAGGCGTTGACCACGACGGTGCCGGGGGCGAGCCCGGTCAGCACCTCCGCGGCCGCGTCCGCGGGCCAGCCCTCGGAGCCGACCATCAGCACCTTCAGCGCCTCCGGCCTGACCCCGCGCCAGCCCAGCTCGGCAACCAGGGCGCGCGCCAGGGTCGGCACCGTGATCATGAGCTCGGACCGGTCGGCCAGCAGCAGATCGGCCAGCGCGACCGGGTCGCTCACCGACTTCGAGGGGCAGACCGTCATCGTGCCGCCGAACAGGGTGGCCAGCAGGAAGTCCGCGAAGAAGAGGTCAACCGAGAGGCTGGAGACCGAGAGCACCCGAGGCCGGAGCGCGGTCAGACCGTAGCGGGCGTCCCAGCCGTTCACCATGTGGTAGACGTGCCGGTGCTCGACCATCACGCCCTTGGGCCGGCCCGTGGTGCCGGACGTGTAGATCACGTAGGCGAGGTCGCCCGGGGTCACCCCGCTCACCGGCGCCGTCTCGGGCAGGCTCGCCAGCACCTGCCGGTCGTGGTCCAGGCAGACCGTCCGCGCCTGGTGCCGGGCGACCCGGTCGAGCAGCCGCTCCTCGGTGACGACCACCGGGACGTCGGAGTCCGCGAGCATCTGGCTCAGCCGCTGCGCCGGGTACTCCGGGTCCAACGGGACGAACGCGCCGCCGGCCTTCTGCACCGCGAGGAGTGCGACCACCGCGTTCACGCCGCGCGCGACGCAGACGCCCACCAGCACGCCCGGAGCCACTCCGAGGCCGCTCAGGTGGTGCGCCAACTGGTTCGCTCTCACGTCAAGTTGACGATACGTCAGGCACTCGTCCTGGTCGGACACCGCAATCCCGTCCGGCGTGCGGGCGGCCTGTTCGGTGAACAGCTCGGGTACGGTGCGCGGCCTCGGCAGGTGGGTCGCGGTGTCGTTCCACTCCACCAGCAGCCGCCGACGCTCGGCCTCGGTGAGCACGGGCAGCTCACCGACCGCGGTGTGCGGCGCCGCGGCGAGCGCGTCGAGCAGGGTGGTGAGGTGCCCTGTCATCCGGGCGACGGTGTCGGGGTCGAAGAGCGCCGGGTCGTAGCCGATCGCCAGCTGGAACTCCTCGCCCGCGTGGGCGGTGAGGGTCAGCGCGTAGTTGGTGTGCTCGTCCCCCCGGTACGCGCCCACCCGCAGCCCCGACCTGGCCGCCTCCGCCTCGTCGTACGGGTAGTTCTCGAAGACCACGATGCTGTCGAAGAGGCCGTTCGGGCTGCCGCTCCAGCGCTGGACGCGGGCCAGGTCCACGTGCTCGTACTGGCGCGCCTCCACCTGGGCCGCCTGCAGGCCGCGCAGCCACTCGGCGGCCTCAGCGGTGCCGTCGACCGCGACCCGGACCGGCACGGTGTTGATGAACAGCCCGACCATGGCGTCCGCGCCCGGCAGGGTCGACGGGCGGCCGGAGACCGTGGCGCCGAAGCACACCTCGGTCTCGCCGCTGTAGCGCGCGAGCAGGACGGCCCAGGCTCCCTGGACCAGCGTGTTGACGGTCAGCCGGGCGGCCCGGGCCGCCTCGTACAGCCGGGCGGAGCGCTCCGGGCCGAGGCAGATCCTCTCCTCGCGGGAGGAGCGGGTGTCGTGCGCCCGCACCGGCTGGCGGTCGAAGAGCAGCGGAGTGGGCACGGTGAACCCGTCCAGCGCGCCGCGCCAGTACCGTTCGGCCTCGGCATCGTCCTGCCCGGCCAGCCACTGCACGTAGTCACGGTACGGGCGGCGCACCGTGGCGGCACCGGCCGGACCGCCGGTGAGCAGGGAGTACTCCCGGAAGACGTCGGACAGCACCCCGGCGAAGCTCCAGCCGTCCAGCATCATGTGGTGGGTCGACCAGAACACCTCCACCTCATCGCCGGAGAGCCGGACGACAGCCACCCGGATCAGCGGTGCACTGACGAGGTCGAGGCTCCGCCCCGTCCGCTCGGCCCACAGCCGCTCTAGCTCGGCCGACCGCTCCGCCTCGGGCAGCGCCCGCAGATCGAGCTGGTCGACGGGCACCCGGACGTCGGCGTGCACCACCTGTAGCGGCTCGGCGACGTCCTGCCAGACCACGGCCGTGCGCAGCACCGGGGTTCGGTCCACGACCCGCTGCCAGGCCCGGGCCAGCGCCGCCACGTCCCCGACCCCGCCGAGCCGGACGCCGAAGTGTCCGGTGTACATGTCCCGGCCGGCCTCGGAGAGCGCGTGGAAGAGCATGCCGCTCTGGGTCGCGGTGAGCGGGTAGATGTCCTCGACCGAGCGGCCGTCACCGGCCAACCGGTCCACGGTGGCCTGGTCGAGTGCGGCGAGCGGGAAGTCCGAGGGGGTGCAGCCGCCCGCGCCCGGGGTGGCGCAGTGCTCGACGATCTCCCCCAACGCGGCCAGGAAGGCGTCGGCCACCCTCCGCACCGTCCCCTCGTCGTGCAGCTCACCCGAGTACGCCCAGTGGAACTCCAACCGCCCGTTCGCGACCCAGCCGTTGACCTCCAGCAGTTGGTGGCGGGCCTGGCCCGCGCTGCGCTCGTGCCCCTCGACGGGCAGCCGGCCGAGGAAGAGCTCGGACTGCGCCGTCCCCGCGTCGAGCCGGCCCAGGTAGTTGAAGCTGACCCCCGGCTCGGTGGCCGTCGCACCGCCGTCCGTCCCGCCCAGGCGGCGCAGGGCGCCGTAGCCGAGGCCGTTGGACGGCACGGCGCGCAGCTGCTCCTTGACGGCCTTCAGCACCTCGCCCCAGCCCGCTCCGACCGGGGCGGTCAACACGGCGGGGAACAGCGTGGTGAACCAGCCGACCGTCCGGGAGAGGTCGACGTCGGCGAACAGGTTCTCGCGGCCGTGGCCCTCCAGCGCGACCGCCACGGTACCGTCTCCGGTCCAGTCGGAGACCGCCCGCCACAGCGCGCTGAGCAGGACGTCGTTGACCTGGGTCCGGTAGACGGCCGGCACCTTGCGCAGCAGCGCGTCGGTGCGTTCGGCGTCCAGTCGTACCGAGACGGTGCGCACCGACCCCGCGGTGTTCGCTCCGGCGTGGTCGACGGGAAGCGGGGACGCGGCGGCGACGGCCGTCTCCACCCCGGCCCAGTGCTCCGGTTGGTCGGCGAAGCCGCCGGCGCGGGTGTGCTCCCCGAGCCGGGTGGCCCACTCCTGGAAGGATGTGCTCCGCGGCGGCAGGACGATCGGCTCGCCCCGGCGGGCCTGCCGGTAGCCGGTCTCCAGATCGGCGAGCAGGATCTGCCAGGACAGCGCGTCGACCGCCAGGTGGTGGACGACCAGCAGCAGCCGCGGCCGACGGCCCTCGCCGAGCCCGAGGAGCCGGGCGCGCAGCAGTGGCGCCTCCGCCAGGGCGAACCCGGTCTGCGTCCGCTCGACGAGCTCCCGGACGGCGGCCTCCTGCTGCTCCGGCTCCAGGCCCGCGAGGTCGACCCGCTCGAAGTCCTCGCCGCCGTCGGCCGCATGGTGCAGCCGCCACCGCCCGTCGGTCCGACCGGCCCTCAGCCGGAGGGCGTCGTGGTGCTCGACCAGCGCGACGAGCGCCGAGCGGAGCGCCGCCTCGTCGGTGCCGTCGGCCGGCAGTTCGAGGAACACCGCCTGGTTGAACCGGTCGAGACTGTCCTCGAGGTGCTCGAAGAACCAGTGGTGGATCGGGGTCAGCGGCACCTCGCCGCTCACCGGGCCGCGCCGCGCCGCGGCTTCGGGCCGCCCGTCCCCGGCCGCCTCGGCCGCCTCGGCGGCGAGTTCGGCGATGGTCTGGCGCAGGAAGGTCTGCCGGGCGGTGATCCGCAGGCCCGCCTCGCGGGCGCGGGCGACCACCTGAAGGCTGAGGATGGAGTCGCCGCCGTGGTCGAAGAAGTTGTCCTCGACGCCGATCTCCTCGACCCCGAGCAGCTCCTGCCAGATTCGCGCGAGCGTCTCCTCGACCGCGTTGCGGGGCGCGACCCGGGCCGCGGCGGCCGGGTCACGGCGCAGGTCCGGATCGGGCAGGGCCCGGCGGTCGACCTTGCCGTTGACGTTCAGCGGCAGGCGGTCCATCAGGACGAACGCCGCCGGGACCATGTACTCGGGCAGCTGCTCGCGGGCGTGGGCGCGCAGCCGCGCCGCGTCGGGACCGTCGGCCTCGACGACCAGGTAGGCGACCAGCCGGCGGGTACCGCGCTCGTCCTGCTTGACGGCCGCCGCGACGGACGTCACCGCAGGATGCCGGGCGAGCACGGCCTCGACCTCGCCGAGCTCGATCCGGAACCCCCTGAGTTTGACCTGCTCGTCGCCCCGGCTCAGGTAGTCGAGCGTGCCGTCCGGCAGCCACCGGGCGCGGTCCCCGGTGCGGTACATCCGGGTACCGGACGCACCGTACGGGTCGGCGACGAAGCGTTCGGCGGTCAGGCCGGGCCGGCCCAGGTAGCCGCGGGCCAGAGCGTGCCCGGCCAGGTAGACCTCGCCGGGGGCGCCGGCCGGCACCGGGCGGAGCCGGCCGTCCAGCACGCGCACGCGGACACCGGGCAGCGGGCGGCCGATGGGCACGGGGCCGTCGCCGAGGGCGGCCGGGTCCAGCGGGTCGCTGAACGTCGCGCAGACGGTCGACTCGGTCGGCCCGTACGCGTTGATCATCCGGCGCCCGGCCGACCAGGTGGCGGCCAGCGCGGGCGGGCACGCCTCGCCGGCGACGATCAGCGTCAGCTCGGCGGGGATCCGCTCCGCCGGGAGCGCCGTCAGGGCGCTCGGCGGCAGGGTGACGTGGGTGACCCGGTCCCGGGCGATGAGCGTGGCCAGCGGTTCGCCGGGCACCATCTCGTCCTTTCCGGCGACCACCAGGGCGCCGCCGGAGAGCAGGGCCATGCCGATCTCGGAGAAGGCGGCGTCGAAGCCCGGCGAGGCGAACTGCAGCACTCGCGAGCCCGGTACGGTGCCGAAGCGGGCGGACTGGCCGGCCACCAGGCCGTGGACGCCCGCGTGGGTGACCACCACGCCCTTCGGGCGCCCGGTCGATCCCGAGGTGTAGATGACGTACGCGGGGTGCGCCGGGAGCAGTGCCCCGGCCGGCTCGGGCGCGGTATCCGGGAGCGCGGCGATCTCGGCGGTCGTCCGCGGCGCGTCCAGGGCGATCACCGCCGCCGCCGTCGGGAGCCGGTCCGCGGTGGCGGCCTCGGTCACCAGCAGGACGGGCGCGGCGTCGCCGAGGACCAGGCGCAGCCGCTCCTCGGGGTGGTCGAGGTCCAGCGGCAGGTACGCGGCGCCGCTCTTCAGGACGGCCAGGATCGCGACGACGGCCGCCACCGACCGGGGCAGGCCGATCGCCACCAGCTTCTCCGGGCCGGCGCCGTGGGCGATCAGCAGGTGCGCCAAGCGGTTGGCCCGCCCGTCGAGTCCACGGTAGTCGAGGGTCTCGTCGCCGCAGATCAGGGCCGGCGCGGACGGGTCGCGGGCGAGCTGGGCCGCGAAGAGCTCCGGTACGGTCCGGGGCTCGCGCCCCTGCCCCGTGCCGCTCCATTCCTCGGTGAGCCGGTGCCACTCGTCCGGGCCGAGCATCGACAGCCCGGCGATCGGCTCGCCGGGCGTCCGCGCGATCGAGGTGAGCAGGGTCACCAGGTGGCCGGCGATCCGTTCCACGGTCCGTGCCGTGAACAGGTCGGTGTTGTATCCGAGGTAGCCGGTCAGCGCGCCCGACCGCTCGAAGAAGTCGAAGGAGAGGTCCATGCTGCTGGTGACCACCGGCGGATCGACGTCCTCGATCCGCAGGCCCGCGGGCGCCCCCGCGGGCTCGGGGGTGTTGTGCAGGTTGACCGCCACCTCGGCCAGCGGCGGCCGGCTGGAGTCGCGCTCCGGCCGGAGCACCTCGACGACCTGCTGGAACGGGATCTCCTGGTTCGCGAGCGCGGCCAGCACGGTCGTCCGTACCGAGTCCAGCAGTTCGGTGAACGGCAGGTCCTCGTCGATCCGGCCGCGCAGCACCAGGTTGTTGACGAAGAAGCCGACCAGTTGCTCGGTCTCCGTCCGGGCCCGGCCGGAGACCGCGGTCGCCACCGCGACGTCGGGTCCCCCGGTCCAGCGGGACAGCAGCAGATGGACCGAGGCGACCAGGGTCATGAACAGGGTGGCGCCACCGCTCCGGCCCACCTCGCGCAGCCGGGCGGTCAGCTCGGCGGGCACCTCGAACTCGTGGAGCCGGCCGGCACCGCTGCGCACGGGCGGCCGAGGACGGTCGGTCGGCAGGTCGAGCGGGGCGAGGCCGTCCAGCCGCTCCCGCCAGTACTCCAGCTGACCGCCCAGTTCCGTACCGGCCGCCCGGTCCCGCTGCCAGGCGGCGAAGTCGACGTACTGGACGGCGAGTTCGGGTAGCTCGGCCGGCCGACTGTCGGTCTCGGCGGAGTACAGCGCGGCCAGGTCGCCGACCAGGACGCCAAGCGACCAGCCGTCGGTGACGATGTGGTGCATGCTCAGCACCAGGACGTGCTCGCGCTCGTCCAGTCGCAGCAGGCGAGTCCGGAACACCGGGCCGGTGCGCAGGTCGAAGGGGCGCCTCGCCTCATCCAGCAGCCCGGCCCGGACGGCGGCCGCCCGCTCCTCGGCGGGCAGGGCGGCGAGATCGGTCACCGGCAGCGGCACCTCCTCGGCCGGCCGGACGTGCTGCAGGCCGATCCCGTCCACCGCGTCGAAGACCGTGCGCAGCGACTCGTGCCGTCGCACCAGACGGTTCAGCGCGGTGTGCAGCGCCGGCACGTCGAGCGCGCCCGTCAGCCGCAGCGCCCGCAGGGTGTTGTACTCGATGCTCTCCGGGTCGATCTCGTGCAGGTACCAGAGCCGCTGCTGGGCCGAGGAGAGCGGTGAGCCGCCCTCCCGGGAGACCCGGGTGATCCGGTCCTGCTCCCAGTCGTCGAGCGCCTGGCCCATCAGCCGGCCGCGCAGCAGCTCCTGGAGGTGGGCCGGCAGCGCGGCGATCCGGGCCTCCCTCGAGGCGGTGCCGTCCACGGTGCCCTTCCGGTCATGCCCTGCCATGCGTACCGCCTCCGACTGCTTCTTCCAGGCTGATCAAGATCTTTTCCTCCAGGACGTCCGCGAGGGCGGCCACCGTCGGCCGGTCGAAGAAGTCCGCGGGCGAGAGCTCGACACCGAACACTCCCGCCATCCGCGACATGAGGCGCAGGCTGGTGATGGAGTCCCCGCCGAGGTCGAAGAAGTCGTCCTCGACCCCGATGCGCTCGGCGTCGAGCACCTCGGCCCAGATCCGGGCCAGCGCCTCCTCGGTCGGAGTGCGCGGCGCCAGGTAGCCGACCGCCACGGTGTCCTGGCGGGTCGGCGCAGGCAGCGCCCGGCGGTCGACCTTGCCGGTGGGGTTCAGCGGCAGGGCCGTCAGAACCACGAAGGCCGAAGGCACCAGGTGGCCCGGCAGGACGGCGGCAGCCGCCCGGCGCAACCGCGCGGCGTCCGGCGCCGGCCGGTCGGGCACGGGCACCACGTAGGCGACCAGGCGCTTGTGCCCGGACTCCTCTGCACGGGCGACCACCACGGCCTCGCCGACGCCGTCCAGGCCGAGCAGCGCGTTCTCCACCTCGGCCGGCTCGATCCGGAACCCGCGGATCTTCACCTGCTGGTCCGCCCGACCGGCGAACTCCAGCCGCCCGTCGGCGTTCCAGCGCACCAGGTCGCCGGTGCGGTACAGCCGGGCTCCGGGCGGGCCGAACGGGTCGGCGACGAACCGTCCGGCGGTCAGCGCGGGCTGGTCGAGGTAGCCCCGCGCCAACGCGACCCCGCCGATGTACAGCTCGCCGATGACGCTCACGGGCACCAGCGAGAGACGGGCGTCCAGGACGTACGCCCTGACGTTGGGCGCGGGCGTGCCGAGCGGGACGGTGCGGTGCCCGGCGCCCGGCTCGACCGGGAACATGGCGACCGCCATCGCGGTCTCGGTCGGGCCGTAGACGTTGAACAGGCGTCGGCCGTGCGACCACTCCTCGGCGAGCTCGGGCGGCAGGACGTCACCGGCCACGCCCAGCACGGCCAGGTCCGGCAGCGCGCCCGGGTCCAGCGCGGGGAGCAGGGCCGGCGGCACGGTCAGGGCGGTGATCCGGTCCTCGCGCAGCTGCCGCTGCAGCACCTCCGGGCTCTGCACCGCGTCGGGCCGGGCCAGGACCAGGGTCGCCCCCGCCACCAGGGTCTTGAAGACGTCCCAGACGCCGCCGTCGAAACTGAGCGTGTAGAACTGCAGGACCCTGCTCCCGGGGCCGAGCCCGTAGGCCCGGCCGGCCGCCAGGACGATGTTGTACAGCGAACGGTGCTCGATCATCACGCCCTTGGGGCGGCCGGTGGAGCCCGAGGTGAACATCAGGTAGGCGAGGTCGCGCGGGCCCGCCCCGGCCTCCGGTGCGGTGTCCGGCCGGGCCGAGATCGCCGCGTCCTCCTCCTCCGGGCACACCACGACCATGCCGGGCCGGGCGAACCCGTCGGCCAGGTCGCGCCGGGTCAGCAGCACTGGCGGACCGGCTTCGGCCAGCATGGCGTTCAGTCGCTCCGGCGGGAAGTCGGGGTCGAGCGGCAGGTAGCCGGCCCCGGCCTTCAGCACGCCGAGGATGGCCGCCACGGCGTCCACCCCGCGATCCAGCGCGATCCCCACCACGTCGCCCCGGGCCACTCCCAGCGCGGCCAGGTGGTGGCCGAGCCGGTTCGCCCGCCGGTCGAGTTCGGCGTAGCCGACGACGGTGTCCCCGGCCACCATCGCGGCGGCGTCGGGCTGCCGCCGCGCCAGCTCGGCGATCACCTGTTCCACCCTCCGGTCGAGCGGATCGGCGGTGGTGGTGCCGCTCCACTCCTGCCCGAGGCGGTGCCGCTCGGCGGCGGTGAGCACCGGCAGCCGGCCGAGCGCCCGGTGCGGGTCCTCGGCCACGGCCGCGAGCAGCACCTCCAGATGCCCGGCCATCCGCTCGACCGTGGCCGCGTCGAAGCACTCGGGGTCGTAATGCAGCAGCAGCGAGAGCCGCTCCTCGGCGTAGGCGACCAGGTTCAGCGGAAAGTTGGTGCCGCTGCGCGCCTTGATGCCGCCGAGCTCCAGGCCGAAGTCGGCTGCCAGCCGGTCGTCCACCGGGTAGTTCTCGAAGATCACCACACTGCCGAACAGCTCCGCGTCGCTGTGCGGCGCCACCCACTGCTTCAGCCGGGCCAGCGGCACCTGCTCGTACTGCCGGGCCTGGGCCTGGCTTTCCTGCAACTGCCTCAGCCAGTCTGCCAGTTCGGCGCCAGGGTCGACCAGGACGCTGACCGGGAGGGTGTTGATGAACAGGCCGATCATGTCGTCCACGCCGTCCAGCTCGGCGGACCGGCCGGACGCCGTGGCGCCGAAGCAGACCTTCGCCTCACCGCTGTAGCGGGCCAGGAGCAGCGCCCAGACCCCCTGCAGCACGGTGTTCAGCGTCACCCTGACCTCACGCGCCACGCCGTACAGCCGCTCGGACAGCTCAGCCGGCAGTTCGAGCGCCACCTCGGCCGAGGAGGCGCTCCGGTGGCCCACCGCCGGCGGCCGGTCGAAGGGCAACGGGGTCGGCGACTCCCAGTCGGCCAGCACGCCGCGCCAGTACTCCTCGCCCGCCCCGGGCTCCTGTCCGCGCAGCCAGGCGACATGGTCGCGGAACGGACGGCGCCGCTCGGGCGTCCGGCTCCGGCCCCCGGCCAGGGCGGTGTACTCGGCGAGCACCTCCGCCAGCAGCCGAGCCGCGCTCCAACCGTCCAGCAGGACGTGGTGGAAGGTCCAGAACACCCGGACCCGGCTGTCGTCGAGCGCGGCGACGGCGATGCGCATCAGCGGCGCGCCGGCGAAGTCGAGCCCGCGCTCGCGGTCCTCGCGCAGACGCTCCTCGACCGCCGCCCGGTGCCCGGCGCCGTCCAGCCGCGTCCAGTCCAGCCGCACCACCTCGAGCGGGGCCCGGGTGTGCACCACCTGCAGCGGCTCCGGGAGGCCGTCCCAGCGCAGCGCCGTGCGCAGCACCGGCGTCCGGTCCACCACGCGCTGCCAGGCGGGGCCGAGCAGCTCCGGGCGCCGGACGCCGGACAGCTCGAAGTGGTTCTGCTCGAGGTACAGACCGCGCCGCTCGTCCACCAGGCTGTGGAAGAGCATGCCGCTCTGCATCGGGGTGAGCGGATAGACGTCCTCGACCTGCCGGCCGTCACCGACCAGCCGGTCCAGCGCCTCCTGGTCCAGCCCGCTCAGCGGGAAGTCGGACGGCGTACGGCCGCCGGCCCCCGGCTCGGCGCAGTGCGCGACGAGCGCGGCGAGCGCCTCGGCGTACTCCGCGGCCAGCCGTTCGACGGTCTCCCGGTCGTGCACCTGCCCGCCGTACTGCCAGGTGAACTCCAGCCGGCCGTCCCGCACCGCACCGACCACGTCGATCAGGTGCAGCCGGGCGCCCTCACGGTCCTGGTACAGGCCGATCTCGGAGACGCTCCGGAACAGCCCTCGGGGCGCGGCGGCGCCGAAACGGCCGAGGTAGTTGAAGCCGAACTGCGGCAGCGGGTCGGACGCCAACTCCGGCGCCCGGACGGTGCGCCGCAACGCGCCGTAGCCCAGCCCGCGACCGGGCACGGCCCGCAGCTGCTCCTTGACCGACTTCAGCAGGCCACCGGGGCCGGCCTCGTCGGCGGCGGCGTCCAGCAGCACTGGGAAGTACGAGGTGAACCAGCCGACCGTGCGGGAGAGGTCCAGGTCGGCGAAGAGCTCCTCACGCCCGTGCCCCTCCAGGGCGATCACCGTACGCGGCCGACCGGTCCACCGGGCCAGGACCGGCGCGAGGGCGGCCAGCAGGACGTCGTTCACCTCGGTGCGGTAGACCTCGGGAACGCCCTTGAGCAGCGCCTCGGTGGTGGCGGCGTCGAGCCGGACCCGCACCTCCCGGGTGCCGGCGACCAGATTCGGCCCGGCCGCGCCCGGCGGCAGTTGGTGCTCGGCGTGCTCGAAGACCGGTTTCCAGCGGGCGAGTTCGCCGTCGAAGTGCCCGTCTGCCGCCAGCCGGGCGAACCTCCGTGCCCAGTCCCGAAACGAACCGGTGCGCGCGCCGAGGTCCACCGGGTCACCGGCCAGCGCCTGCCGGTACGCCGTCTCCAGGTCCTCCAGCAGGATCCGCCAGGACACCCCGTCGACGACCAGGTGGTGCACCGTCAGCAGCAAGCTGGCGGGCCGGCGCCCGGCGGTGAACAGGACGGCCCGCAGCAGCGGGCCCCGGGCCAGGTCCATGGCATGCTGCGCGTCCTCGGTCACGGCGTCGACCAGGGTCGCGGCCTCCGCATCCCCGAGCCCGGCGAGGTCCACGGTGCGCAGCAGCCCGGCGGGCTCCTCGGCCGCGTTCTGCTGCGACCAGCGCCCGTCGGCCCGGTCGAAGCGCATCCGCAGGACGTCGTGGTGGTCCAGCACGGCCGCCACCGCCGTCCGCAGCGCGGACTCGGACGGCGCCTCGGCGAGTTCGACGGTGACGAACTGGTTGAAGGCCACCGCGCCCTCGCTGTGGACGTGCTCGAAGAACAGGTCCTGGATCGGCGTCAGAGGCGCCGGACCCTCCACCCGGCCGGTTCCGGGCGACGCCCCGGCCGGCTGTCCCGGCTCCAGCCCACCCGCCAGCTCGGCGATGGTCGGCCGGCGGAACACGTCCTTGGAGGTGAGCCTCAGGCCCGCCTGACGGGCCCGGGCGACCACCTGAAGGCTGAGGATCGAGTCGCCGCCGAGGGCGAAGAAGTTGTCGTGGACGCCGATCTGCCCGGCGCCGAGCACCTCGGCCCAGATTCCCGCCAGCGTACGCTCGGCCCCGGTCGCCGGCTCGACCGGCTCGACCTCCCCCGCCGGGGCCGGCTCCGGGGCGGGCAGCGCCCCCCGGTCGACCTTCCCGTTGGGGGTGAGCGGCATCCGGTCGAGGACCACGAAGACGTCCGGCACCATGTACCCGGGCACCAGCTCCCGAAAGTGCGCGGCGAGTGCCTCGGTCCGCAGGTCGGCACCCGGCTCGGGGGTGACGTACGCGACCAGCCGACGGCCGTCGGCGGCGAGTGTGACCGCGCTCTGCGCGACCCGGGGCACGGCGCCGAGCAGGCTCTCGATCTCACCGAGCTCGATCCGGAACCCGCGCACCTTGACCTGGGTGTCCATCCGGCCGAGGTAGTCGAGCGCCCCGTCCGGGCGGCGGCGCACCAGGTCGCCAGTGCGGTACATCCGCGCGCCGGGCGGACCGAACGGGCAGGCGACGAAGCGTTCGGCGGTCAGGCCGGGCCGGTTGAGGTAGCCCCGCGCCAACCCGGCGCCCGCCAGGTGCAGTTCGCCGGGCACGCCCACCGGGACGGGCTGCCCGTACGGGTCGAGCACGTAGGCGCCGGTGTTGTCGACCGGCGTGCCGATGCCCGGCGGTCGACCGTCCGACTCCCCGGGCGCCACCTCGCCGGCCGTGCCGACCACCGTGACCTCGGTCGGCCCGTAGTTGTTGACCAACCGGAACGGCAGCCCCGGCGCGGGTCGGCGGTGCAGCACGTCGCCACCGGTGAGAACGGTGCGCAGGGCGGTGCCGGCGAGGGCGGGCTGGTCCAGCAGGACCTCCGCCAGCGGGGCGGGCAGGAAGCAGACGGTCGTCCCCCTCCGGGTGAACCAGTCCACCAGGGCGGACGGGTCGTCCAGGACGTACGGCTCCGGCAGGTCGACCCGGGCGCCCGCGGTCAGGTAGGGCCAGAGCTCCCACTGCGCCGCGTCGAACCCGAGCCCCGCCAGCTGGCAGGCCCGGTCGGCGGGCCCGACGCGGTACGCCCGGTTGTGCCAGGCACAGAGGTCGGCGAGCGAGCGGTGCGAGACCATCACGCCCTTGGGCACACCGGTGGAGCCGGAGGTGTAGACGATGTACGCCAGGTCGTCCGGCTCCACCCGGACGTCCGGCTCCGTCTCCGGTCGGCGTGCGATCTCCGGCCAGGTGCGGTCGAGTTCGACCACCGGCGTCCCCGACGCCGGAAGCCCCCCGGCGGTGGCGGAGGTGGTGAGCAGCACCGGAGCCCCGGTGTCCTCGACGACCAGGCGCACCCGCTCGGCCGGCAGATCGGGGGCGAGCGGCACGTAGACCCCGCCCGCCTTCAGGACGCCGAGCATCGCCACCAGCAGCAGCGGGTCCCGCTCCATGGACAGCACCACCGGCACGCCCCGGGCCACGCCGTGCTCCACCAGGTAGTGCGCCAGCCGGTTGGCCCGCTCGTCCAGCTCGGCGTACGAGAGCAGCCGCTCCCCGGCGCCGACGGCGATCGCCGACGGCGCCCGACGGGCCTGCTCCGCGAACCGGTGGTGCACCCCCCGCACCACGTCGTGGTCGGCGGCGGTGTCGTTCCATCCGGACAGCAACTGCTCGCGCTCCGGGCCGGTCAGCAGCGAGAGTTCGAAGATCCGCCGGTGGGGGTCGGTGCCGAGCTCGGTGAGCAACGCCCGCAGCCGGTCGGCCATCCGCTCGATGGTCCGCGCGTCGAACAGGTCGGTGTTGTACTCGACCATGACGTCGAGCGCGCCGTCCCGCTCGGTGAACTCCAGGGTGAGGTCGA
Source organism: Kitasatospora sp. NPDC088779 (assembly GCF_040685395.1). Lineage (NCBI taxonomy): Bacteria > Bacillati > Actinomycetota > Actinomycetes > Kitasatosporales > Streptomycetaceae > Kitasatospora > Kitasatospora sp. NPDC088779. The sequence continues at coordinate 27,297 of NZ_JBFBHW010000012.1, forward strand.
GCACCGCCGCCCGGCGCGGCAGGTCGAGCCACTCGCTGCGGATCCCGGCGAGGTCGAGGGCTCCGGCCGGGGCGTTCTGCAGCACCACCATGGCCTGCACCAGCGGGGTGAGGCTCGGGTCCCGCTCCTCGCAGAGCTCGTCCACCAGGTGCTCGAACGGGATGTCCTGGTGGGCGAAGGCACCGAGCACGGTCTCCCGTACCTGGGCCAGCAGCTCCGGGAACCCGGCCCGCCCGTCCACCTGGGAGCGCAGCACCACGGTGTTGATGAACGAACCGACCAGTTGCTCGAGTTCGCGCCGGTCACGACCGGAGACGGCCGTGCCTACGGCGATGTCCGACTGGCCGGAGAGCCGGGCCAGCAGTACCTGGCAGGCCGCGACCAGGGTCATGAACAGGGTGGCGCCGTTCGCCCCGCCCAGTGCCTTCAGGCCGGTCACCACGCTGTGGTCGACCCCGAAGCGGTGCACGGCGCCGGCCGAGGTGCGCACGGCCGGGCGCGGCCGGTCGAACGGCAGCTCCAACGGCGTGAGTCCGGCCAGGCGGTCACGCCAGTAGTCGAGCTGCTCCGCCGCGTCCGCACCGGCCGCACGGTCCCGCTGCCAGACCGCGTAGTCGGCGTAGCCGATGCGCAGCGGCTCCAGCGCGGCCGGCCTCCCTTCGCAGGCGGCGGTGTACAGGGCGCTCAGCTCGTCGGCGATCAGCCCCATCGACCAGCCGTCGGTGGCCAGATGGTGAACGCCGAGCACGAGGACGTGGTCACGCTCGCCCAAGCGGACCAACAGCGCCCGCAGCACCGGTCCGGTGCGCAGGTCGAACGGCCGGTCGGCCTCCTCGGCCAGCAGCCGCTCCAGTTCCTCGGCCCGCTTCCTCGCGGACAGCGTCGAAAGGTCGGCCACGGTGAGCGGCACGTCCGCCCCGGGTGCCGGGGCGACCACCTGGAAGGCCTCCCCGTCCTCGGTGGAGATCGTGGTGCGCAGTGGCTCGTGACGCTCGACCAGCTCCACCAGGGCGCGTCGCAGCGCGTCCGTCCGCAGGGCGCCGCGCAGCCGGTGGCCGACGTGCACGTTGTACGCCGCGCTGTCCGGATCGAACTCGTGGAAGAACCAGAACCGCCGCTGGGTGGAGGAGAGCGGCAGCCTGCCGTCCCCGGCCACCGACTCGATCGGAGCCGCCGCGGCCGACGCCGCCCGGCCGTCCGCCAGTTCCGCGATGGTCCGCGCCCGGAGCAGCGCCCGGACGGTCAGGTCCCAGCCGAGCTCCGCCCTGATCCGGGAGATCGCCCGGACCGCGGACAGCGAGTCACCGCCGAGTTCGAAGAAGTCGTCGGTGACCCCGACCTCGGCCAGCCCCAGCACCTCGCGCCAGACCACGGCCAGCATCTCCTCGACGGGATCGCGCGGTGCGACGGACTCCGCCTCCACACTGTCCTGTCGGGTCGGCGCCGGCAGGCTCGCGCGGTCGAGCTTGCCGTTGGTGGTGAGCGGGAACCGCTCCATCACGTGGAAGGCCGCCGGGATCATGTAGCCGGGCAGCCGGTCGGTCAACAGCTCGCGCAGCCGCGACGGCGGCGGCACCTGGGCGGTCGGCTCGCCGGGCACCAGGTAGGCGACCAGCCGGCGGTCTCCCGGGCGGTCCTCACGGACCAGCACCGCGGCCCCACCGACGGTCGGTTCGCGCGTCAACGCGGCCTCGATCTCCCCGAGTTCGATCCGGAAGCCGCGTAGCTTCACCTGGTCGTCACCGCGCCGCAGGTACTCCAGACCGCCGTCGGCGCGCAACCGCACCAGGTCGCCGGAGCGGTACATCCGCACGCCCTGCCCGCCGAACGGGCAGGCCACGAAACGCGCCGCGGTCAGGTCGGGCCGGTTCGCGTAGTTCCGGGCGAGCCCGGGGCCGGCCACGTACAACTCGCCTGCCGCCCCCGGCGCCACCGGGCGCAGACCGGCGTCGAGCACGTGGAAGGTCAGGTCGGGGATGGCCGTGCCGATGTCGCTGCCGGCGGCCGCGGCGGCCCCCTCGGCGTCGAGCGTGATGAAGGAGGCGTGCACGGTGGTCTCGGTGATCCCGTACATGTTGACCAGGGTCGGCGCCGTGTCGCCGTGGCGCTCGTACCACTCACCAAGCCTGCCGAGGTCCAGCGCCTCCCCGGCGAAGACCACCCAGCGCAGGGCCAGCCGGGCGCTCAGCTCCGGTTCGGCGCGGTCGGCCGGCATCAGCTGGTAGAAGGCCGACGGGGTCTGGTTCAGCACCGTGACCTGCTCGTCGACCAGCAGCCGCAGGAAGTCGGCGGGCGAGCGGGTCACCTCCTGCGGCACGACCACCAGCCGGCCGCCGTGCAGCAGTGCGCCCCAGATCTCCCAGACCGAGACGTCGAACGCGAAGGAGTGGAAGAGCGGCCACACGTCCCGCTCGTCGAAGCCGTACCAGTGCGCGGTCGAGGCGAACAGCCGCACCACGTTGCCGTGCGGGATCACCACGCCCTTGGGCCGCCCGGTGGAGCCCGAGGTGTAGATGACGTACGCGGGGTTCTCCGGGCTGCGCCCGGCCGTCGGCAGGGCCACCGACGCGGCCGCAGCCACCGCCCCGGCCGTGCCCGGGTCGTCGAGGGCCAGCCAGGAGGCACCGGACGGCACGCCGGCGAAGCCCTCGCCCACCTCGGTCGTGGTGAGGGTGAGCACCGGCCGGGCATCCTCCAGCACGTGGGCGATCCGCTCGGCCGGGTACTCGGGATCGATCGGCAGGTAGCCCGCACCGGACTTGAGCACCGCGAGGATCGCCACCAGCATCTCGGTCGACCTCGGCAGCAGCAACGCCACGAACCGTTCGGGGGCGGCACCGCGATCGACCAGAAGCCGTGCCAACTCATCTGACCTGGAGTCGAGTTCGGCGTAGCTGAGCGACTCGCCCCGGTACGTCAGGGCCGTCCGATCCGGCGTCCGAGCGGCCTGCTCGGCGAACAACTGGTCCAGGCAACGCTCCTGCGCCACACCCATCGGTACTACTCCTCCTCGGCTTGGGATTGCTCTGCGGGACCGCGACTCACGGTGTCCTCGGCCTGTCACTCGTACGCGCCGAGATGGCGGTACGCGGGCCAGAGCGACTTCCACGGCGCGCGCGGCCCCTGGCAGATCGAGATCTGCCGGCCCTGCTCCGGATTGCCGATATCCAGCCCGTTGTCGAGCCGGGCGACGGCCGTACACCGCTCGAAGTCCGCGGTGAGCCGGTCCTGGTCGATGCCCACCGCGACCACCACCTCCGCGGAGTCGGGCGGCGGCCCCCAGTTGTGGAGCTCGTTGTGCCCGCTGTAGACGGCGGGCAGGCCGTACTTCTCGCCGTAGCGGTCCAGCGCACCCGCCTCGCCGAAGTTGCCCGCCAGCAGCACCGCGCGGGCCCTCTCATCCGCCGACAGCCCGTCGTACACCGCCGCCACCTGCGCGACCGTGGTCGGCCAGCCGACGGTCTCCAGCGCCATGCTGTTGATCGCCGCGCTGTGCAGCGACCTCTCCGGAATGACCGGCAGCGTCAACAGCATCTGGAGCAGCGCGGTCAGGACCAGCCCGACCGCGACCACCGGCATCCGCCGCCGACCGCGGGCGATCCAGCGGTCGGCCCGGACGGCCCCGACGGCGAACAGTGTGACCAGGAAGCCCCCGGTGTAGTCCGGCCGACCGCCCTCGATCATCAGCGCGGCGACCGTCGCCAGCAGGTAGCCGATCGCCACCGCCCGCACCGGGCGCCACTCCCGCTTGCGGAGCAGCCCGATCAGACCGGCGACCCAGAACACCGCCAGCCCGGGACCGAGCAGCAGCAGCAGGTTCGACACGAACATCGAGCGGTTCGCCGAACCGTCGCTGGCGCCCAGCGCACGCGCCATCTGGATCTGCGGGAAGTCGTGGGTGATCTGGTAGACCAGGTTCGGCGCACCGATGACCAGCGCCAGCGCCATTCCCAGGTAGAGCCGCTTGTCGCGAAAGACGTCCCGGGGCCCGACCACGACCAGACCGAGCAGCAACACCACCGGCAGCAGCAGCACCATGTACTTGGCGTAGAGCGCCGCACCGCACGCCGCACCCGCCCACAGCCACCACCGGCCGTCCCGCCGCAGCAACGCCCGCAGCACGAACAGCATCACCAGGCACCAGGCGACGGCATCCAGACTGCTGGTCAGGATCCAGTGGCCGACGCTCAGCACCATCACGGAGCTGCCCAGGCCGATCGCCGTCATCAGCTGCGCCCGCCGCGAGGCCCCGAACTCGGCCGCGATCAGCGATCCGAGCACCACCACCGCGACCGCGCACAGCACCGCCGGGACGCGGATCGCCCAGAGGCTGTCCCCGAAGACCAGCGTGGCCACCCGGACGATCGCAGGCAGAGCCGGCGGCTGGTCCACGTAGCCCCAAGCGAGCCCCCGCTCACCCAGCATCCGGAAGTACAACTCGTCGGCGTCATAGCCGTATTCATTGATGAACAACAGCAGGACGGCAGCCGTGCCCGCCGCCACGGCGGCCACTGGTCGCCAGGCCGGCACCGCCGCCGACGGGGAGACCCCGGGCCCGGCCTCCTGCCGTTCGGTGACCCGCGTCCCGTCCGTACCAGTGGAAGCCATCAAAACCCTCACGTAATGGAGATCTGCCGACACCTGGGCAGGCCGGACGCCGGGCGTCACGACCCTCGGCAGATCCTCGTCGAACTACCGATCGAGGCTCCATGTGTTTGACTCGTCCGCTAAACAGCTCAGTCCGGAGCGCCTTTGACGGGTTCATCTCCACCCTGCGACTGATGCCGCCTCACCCTCACGGTGGACCTGGGCCCCGGCGCGGCTACTTAGCCTGAGGGGGTGCATCGACTCAACATCCGGCTGCGCCACCACCCGATGACGGTCGACGCCGGTTGGGCGGGGCTGCTGCTGTTGATCGGCCTACTGGACGCGCCGCGCGGCGGCGGACCAGGGCCGGTGATCGCGGTCGTGCTGATGTCCGTACTGGTCGCCGTCCGACGCCGGGCGTCCGGGCCGGCCGTCGTCGGCGGCGCGGTGTTGGCGGCCGGCCAGCTCGCTCTCGCCGTTCCACCGGGCCCGGTCGGCGTCGGCTACCTCGCCCTGACCTACGCCGGTGCCGCGTTCGGCCCTCCCTGGGCCTCCCGGCTGGCGCTGGCCGCCTGTGCCCTCGCCGGCCCGCTGACGGTCTGGCGCTTCGAAGCCGTCGGGCCCACGTCCGGCTGGCTGCGGGCGGTCGTACTCTCCGGGTTCCTGTCCACCCCCTTCGTCCTCTGCTGGGCGTGGGGGCGGCTCACCCGGATCCGCCGCGCCTACCTGACCGAGTTGGAGGACCGCGCCGCCCGCCTCGAGCGCGAGCGCGACGCCCAAGCCAAGGTCGCCGTCGCCGCCGAACGCGCCCGTATCGCCGGTGAACTGCACGACGTCGTCGCACACAACGTCTCCGCCATGATCGTCCAGGCCGACGGCGCCGCCCACGTCCTCGACAGCTCCCCCCAGCAGGCCAAGGAGGCACTCGGCACCATCGCCTCCACCGGCCGACAGGCCCTCGTCGAGATGCGCCGCGTCCTCGGCGTCCTGCGCACCTCCGAGACCGCCAAGGAATACGTGCCTCAACCCGGCGTCGAGGAACTGTCCGAACTCCTCGAACAGGTCCGCACCGCCGGCCTCCCCGTCGACTACACCACCAGCGGCCGCCCCCGCACACTGCCCCGCGGCGTCGAACTGACCGTCTACCGCATCGTCCAGGAGGCCCTCACCAACGTCCGCAAACACGGCGGCCCCGCCGCCCGCGCCCGCGTCGCCGTCGACTTCGGTGAACGCGAACTCATCGTCCTGGTCGAGGACGACGGCCGAGGCAGCACGGACGAACACCTCACCACCGGCGGCGCCGACGGCCACGGCCACGGCCTGGTCGGCATGCGCGAACGCGTCGCCATGGTCAACGGCTGCCTCGACGCCAGCCCCCGCCCCGACGGCGGCGTCCGCGTCCACGCCGCCCTCCCCCTCAAAGCCCCGTGACCGCCCTCCGGCCTCCGCGTCACAACCACCGAATGACATCCGGGGAAAACATCATTGATGCCGCTTCCTCCGGCAGCAGGTTACGGAAGCCGGCCTTGACCGCTCACCGGCTTCTCCGCACCCGAGTGCTCAGCGGAGTTCAACGAGTACCGATACGCGGCCTGACCAGCAGCGACCGGTTTCCGTACGACGCAGGATCCGAGCCCGGCCGTACCGCGGTTCACACCACCCGCGATCTGGTTGCCGACGCGGTTCGGTCGTGGGGTCGACTTGGCGGCGGCGTGCGGGCGGGCTCTGCCGGCCACCTATCCGCCTTTTGCTGCGATGCTCTTCGTGCCGAGCACAGAGGTCGTCCGTGGCGGTGGAAGACGTTGCCTCCGGCGGGGGTGAGCTGGCCGAAGGCTCGTGATCCGGCCCGGTCTTCGAGGGCCTCGACGACGCGGTCGGACAGGGCGACCCACGCCTTGCCGCCTCTGGTCTTCGGCCTGGTCAGCACCACCTGGTTGTTGCACCCCAAGACCGCCCTCGACCGCTTCCACCTGCTCTGCGACAAGGCAGGCGTCCCCCACATCGCCCTCCACGACCTACGCCACCTCACCGCCGACCTCGCCACCGCAGCCGGAGTCCCACTGACCGTCGCCTCCAAGACCCTGCGCCACCGCACCCTGTCCACCAGCGCGAACATCTATACGGACCTGACGTTCCTCGCCGCCCGCGCGGCAGTCGACGCCGTCGCCTCGGTCCTCAACGATGCCGACCGCGCCGCAGTCGACCGCCCAGCCTGCCGCGCCCGCCGCCCACGGCACCAGACCCACGCCCGCACCGCCAAGTACCCACATACCAACAGGCACGAACAGAAGAACCGTCCACCCCCAGGCCGATGTGGCCCGGCGACCACCAGCTGACACCGAAACAGGAGAAGCCGGCACCTGGTTTCCCAAGTACCGGCCCTCACGAGCGACATCACTGTCGGGACGACAGGATTTGAACCTGCGACCCCTTGCCCCCCAGTCGCCCAGCCGTAGCCATCGCTGCACGTCAGACGGTAGACAGCCCGTGCTGTTCGTTCACCGAAAGACGCCTCAGAGGCAATGGTGATCGACGCGTGGTCCCCGGTTCTCCCCGCTCCAGACCCTCCCCGGCTCCGTCGCAGTTCTCGTGGCCCAAGCCGTTGGAGTAGCCCGGTCCAGACGGGGCCGCTCCGGGGCTCCGTCGGCCACGCAAGCCTCCCCCGTCACCCATTCCCCGGTCCGCCATGCGTTGGTGGAGGCTCAGGTGTTCGGGCACGAGCTCAGACTCTCCGCTGTAGGTTTAGCCCTGTCATCAGCGCGGCCCGCCGGGCTTCCCTCCAGGGACATGCCCCCACCCGCACGAGTCACTTCGTGCTGCCTGGGAGCATGTCTTGCTGTTCCGCGACTCCGCGTCCGCGGTCGCTGCCGAGAGCCTGGCCGGATCACTGTTCGTGCGCCTCATCGACCAGTTCGTCCACAAGCACGGCCACAAGCCCAGCCCGTCCGAGGTGCGTTCCTGGGAGCGGAGCATCCCGGCCCTGACCAATGCGCTCCTGGCCGCCGGGCTCGACATGGTGGAGGTGCTCCTCGAGTACTCACTGCCGCTGAACAGCAAGCGCGCCGACGTCATACTCGCCGGCGTCCACCCGAGCACGGGCGAACCATCGTACGTGGTGGTCGAGCTCAAGCAGTGGAGCAGCGCGCTTCCGGAGGACGGCGATCCGCTGCTCTGCCGGGTCGACGCGTACACCCGGCCGGTGCTGAACCCGATCGAGCAGGTCCGCGGCTACTGCGACTACCTGATCTCCTTCAACGGCGCGCTCGCGGCGCATCCCGAGCGGCTGTCCGGCGTTGCCTTCCTCCACAACGCGACGGAGTTCGGTGTCCAGGGCCTGTACGAGGTGCCGCAGGACGATCGCGGCCGGCTCTTCACGGCCGAGCGCCGAGGGGAGTTCATCCAGTACCTCCGCTCGAAGCTGAAGCCGGTCTCCGGCGCGGAGGCTGCGGACCAGTTGCTTGCGGGCAAGGTGGCCCCGTCCAAGCAGCTGATGGCGGTCGCCGCCGACGAGGTCCGCGAGCGCGAGCAGTTCGTCCTGCTGGACGAACAGCGGGTCGCCTATGAGCTGGTGCTGCGCGCGGTACGCCAGGCGCAGCAGTCCGACCACAAGGAGGTGGTCGTCATCACGGGCGGCCCGGGTACCGGGAAGAGCGTCATCGCGCTGTCCCTCCTGGGCGATCTGTACCGGCGTGGCGTCACGGCCCTGCACGCGACCGGGTCCAGCTCATTCACCACCACCATGCGCCGGATCGCCGGCGCGCGGAAGCGTGAGGTCCAGGACCTGTTCAAGTACTTCAACAGCTTCATGACCGCCGAACGCAACGGGCTGGACGTATTGATCTGCGACGAGGCCCACCGGATCCGGGAGACGTCGGCCAACCGCTACACGCGGGCCGCCCAGCGCACCGGCAAGCCCCAGATCGAGGAGCTGATCGACGCCGCCCGGGTGCCTGTCTTCCTGCTGGACGAGCACCAGGTCGTCCGGCCTGGCGAGATGGGCACTGTGGCCCAGATCCGGGCGGCCGCCGCCGTGAAGGGCCTGGGCTGCCAAGTGGTGGAGTTGGACAGCCAGTTCCGCTGCGGCGGCAGCGACGCCTACCTGCACTGGGTGGTGCGCCTCCTGGGCCTCGAGCCCGGCGGCCCGGTCGGCTGGGAGCCCGACGGCAAGGTCGCCCTGGATGTGGTCGACAGCCCCCAGGAACTGGAGGCGTTCCTCGACGCCCGCCGCGCGGAGGGATACGGCGCCCGCATGTCGGCCGGGTACTGCTGGAAGTGGACCACGAAGGTGGCCCCAGGAGACCAGCTCCCCCTCGACGTGCACATCGGTGACTGGGCCCGCCCGTGGAACGTCTACGGCGACCGCTCGATCGCCGGCGCCCCACCAGCCGCGCTGTGGGCCACCGACCCGGCCGGCTTCGGCCAGGTCGGCTGCGTGTACACCGCCCAGGGCTTCGAGTACGACTGGAGCGGCGTCATCCTCGGGCCCGACCTCATCTGGCGGACCGACCAGTGGATCACCGACCGGACGGCGTCCAAGGACCCCGTCTTCCGCAAGTCCACCACCGACGCCGACATCGACCGCCTGATCCGCAACACCTACAAGGTGCTCCTGACACGCGGCATGATCGGAACGGTCGTGTACTCGACGGACCCGGAGACACGCGCCAAACTGCGGAACCTGGTGGCCGGCCAACAGGTGGAGCAGATCGAGGTGGCGCACGGCCGTCGCGGCTGATCGGCACTCACCGCGCCGGGCCGACGGGCTCCCCGGGTTCGCCTCGGAAGACCTGTTCGCCGTGCCACCGCCGGTGCAGGCCTGCGACCAGTGGAGCCCCTGCCTGCGGGCCGTGACCGGCCGTCCGGCCAACGCCAGCACGTGCTGGCGGCTTGCCTCGCTGCGTCCGACGAAGCGCTGTGAGACGGGTATGCGGCGCCCCTCCCCAAGACCCAGGACGCCCTTGTCGAAAAGCTTGTGGTGCAAGGAGCGCAGGCACAGACCGTTGTCGACCTCATCCGGCCCGTCGTGGGATCACCAACGCACATGCGCCCGCTTCCGGTCCGACCGTGCTCGTTCCCAGCATTCCCCGGACGAGGACGAACCTCATTCAGATCTCGCACGCCTCTCACCGGACACCAAGCTCGTTCTCGTCGCCTGCGCTTGCTCCCTGGCCGACGGTGTGATCCGCCTTGAGTGGGAATCCGCGGAACTCCGCCGCGAGGACAGGTCATTGATCTGGCACCGCCATGAGCCCCTGCCCATCCCACGGCAGCACTGACACGACAGCTTCGCGCGCCGACGGTGAGCCCTTTGCCTCTGCCCCTGAGGGGCATGGCGGCGGACCGGCGTGCGTCCTGCGAGGTTCCGCTCGCTGATCCCCGACGCCAACGCGTCCACGCGGTAGCATCATTGCGCTGCGCACCTTCCCGGAGGGTACGAGGCCTAGGTTCCGTGCGCCCTCGACAGGCGGCGATTGACGGATGGTTGTGCCCGTCAGGTGGTCAACATCTGACGTGAGCGTGGTTGCCCGGTAGGGTGCCCCCTGCCATTCCGATATCACTACCTGGGGATGGCCGCATGACCTCGATCGAGTACAAGCCTGCGCGTCGTGGACGGATCCGCAAGATCCTCACCGACATCGCCGTCGGAGTCGCCTCCAACATGCTGGTGGCGGCGCTGACCTCGGTGGCGCACCTGCTCTTCTGACGCAGGTCAGTGGCGGGCCCGGCGAGCCCGCCACGTCCACCCTTTCCACACCTTCGGTCAGAACAAGCGAAGGTCGTTCTTGGGCTTCTTCCGTCCCCGCTTCGGACGGGCGTGATGCCATGGCAAGCTCTCCCGAGTCGGCCGCAATCCGTGGATCTCGGTCTCCCCGACAAGGCCCTTGAGGTAGGCCCGGGTCTCCTCGTCCGTGGAATAGAGCACCGTCGCCCGGCTGGCCCGGGTCATCAGCACGTGGTAGGCGTGCCGAATCAGGCGGGCGAACTCCTCGTCACCGACGCTGCTCGCACTGACCTTCGGATCAAGCGATCCTGGAACTCTCACCCGTCTTACACCTTGCGCCGACTTCTCCGTCTCCTTGCCTCGGCGGAACACCCACTGGTCGTCCCGGCGCACCATGTCATCGCCCATGATCACTCCGCACCAGTCCCACTCGAGGCCCTGTGCGGTGTACACACAGCCGATCTGGCCGATGCCGTTCTTGTGCATCGACCACCTGACACCGGGCGGGACGCCGTCCGCGCAGAAGCTGTCGCTCTTCGCGTTCCACGGCTCGTGCCAGTCACCGATCCTGACATCCCGCTCCAGTCGCTTCTCCCGGCCCAGAGGCTCGGTCCAAGGCCAGCAGTAGCCGGCAACCATACGCGCGGATGCCCCGGCGCTCTCCTCGCCGAGGATGATGCCCCTGAGCGCGTTCGGTGTGTCCACCACCTCGACATGCATCAAGCCGTCCGGCGTCCAGTGCTCAGGTTCGTCATCCGACATACCGAGCAGCGCGTGCACCCAGCGGACGTACGCGTCACTGCCACCGCATCGGAACTGCTCGCGGAGGCCGTACCGCACCACCTTGGCTCCGCGCCGATCAGCCGCCTGCTGGATAAGGTCGACCGTACCGACCTCCTTCGGACGAACGACCTGGCCTTCGTCGATGAAGAACACCGTCAGCCGGGACGCATCGAGGAGTTCGTCCACCTGCGGCCGAGATCCCTGCTTCTCCGGCGGCCAGAACCGGTTCTCGGAGCGGTCACGGAGTCGGTGTGCCTCATCGCAGATCAGAACATCGAGCAGCGGGTCGGGCGTCGTGACGTAATCGAAGAAGTAGGTGAAGGTCTCCTTGAACTCCCGGTCACCGACACCGACGTGCTCCTGCATCGCCGCGTTGAAGGCCCTGCTCCCGCTGGCGTAGTTGACGTTCCGGCCAGCGGCCTCCAGCTCCGCCTTGATCTGCAGGCCGATAGCGCTCTTGCCGGTGCCTGCGCCACCGGTCACCAGGAAAACTACTCGTCGCTCGTCCGGAACCAGCGCGGACTGCTTCGAGGAGGGCAGTACCTTGGCGGCTGTCTCCAGGATCTGATCAGCCACCTCCTTCTGCCGCCCCCGCAGGGTGAAGACCGTGTCCGTGCCCCGGGACCACATCATCGCGTCGAGCAGCGGTGCGTTGCGCACGCCGATGCCCTGTAGTAGCAGCTCGGCCTCGGTGCCGCCGCCGTCAGCGGCAAAGTGTCCCTGCAAGTCGGTCAGCAACTGGCGGCGACGATCACCGGTGTACACCTGCGCATAGACACCCGTCGGTGCGTCCACGTCGATCAGCGGACGGACAGAGTCCTCAGTGGCGTTGTGCAGGTAGGCAAAGCCGCCGCACTCGATGTCGACCATGCCGAAGGGGCCCCGGCTGCCGGTGAACGCATGGTAGTACTCACGCAGTTGCAGCGCAGGGTGCTTCTTGGGCTTCGCCAGGCCTGCCACGTAGACCTGGTCCGCAATGGCCCGCTCGACCCTGGTCACGGTCGACCAACGCTTCAGCTCCACCAGCTGGACGGACGGCCGATTCTCGCGCGGGTGGCGGCCCACAAGGACGACGTCCACGAGCCTGGGACTGCTCCCCTTGATGTCCTCGTCAGCAGTCGCGGCGCACTCGACGACCATCTGCACATTGCCACGATCAGCGGCAACCAAATCGTTCGCCAGACAAATCAGACTCTCCGCCCACGCAAACCGCTCCGTCTCCGAAGCCTCGTGCTCCCGGAACTTTCGCCACCGTTCGGCAAGATGTGGCACCATCCGGCGACGCGAGTTCAGAGTGAGCAGATCCTGCGCCGACAACTTCAGCAGGAGCATGGGCACGAAGGGACTCCCCCAGACCAGACCACGAGTGATTCGTGCGGGTTGGGGGCATGTCCTCAGCGGGAAGCCTGTCGGGCCGCAAACAGTACCGTCGATCCTACGTGCAGAAGCGGCCGTCAGTACACAATGCTCAGCGGCGATACGTACATCAAGAGATCATTCTCATCCCGGGCGAAGGCCCAGCCGCGCAATACCCCCAGTCGCCCGGCCATTGCCATCTCTGCACGTCAGGCGGTAGACAGCCCGCGCTGTTCGTTCACCCAAAAGCCCTCAAAGGCGGAGGTGAATAGCGCGTGGTCCCAGATCGCCCCCGACTGATGCACTGACCAGCGTCTCCAAGGAGCTGAACCAGTCGATGCCCTCGGCCCCGGCCAGCAGCTACGGGCGCCCACCCTCGCACGTCAGCCGCGACGAGGACTCATCCGCCCACGCCACTGATTCCCCGCCGCGGCCATCAGTTGCTTTCCTTTGCGGCACGGTCCGGGGAGGGCTTCGCCGGCCTTCTCTTCGATGTGTGCAACACATCACGGCTGAGCACGTTTCAGGAGGACACCACGTCTCTCGACCCTGCCCTCGACGACCCCCTGGGCCTTGGCCAACGTGTACTCGCCAGCCACCGCGGAACGCCGCCGCCAACTCGATAGCGAAGTACGAGATATGCCCTACGTCCGGGTACACCAGCGTCCGTCCGCGCGTGTCCCAATAGTCCCGAGCCACGGTTTCAGTCCGCCCGGAGCGAGAACCTAGCCGGTTGAGACAATACGACCGCCGCTGAGTCGAGGTCCGCAAGTCTGGTGGCGAGTGTGGCCAGAGCCAGCCGCTCGGGGAGTGCCTCGTGGAACTTCAGTCCGCGCATGGCTTCACATCGACGTCTGGCAGGCACAGCCGTGAGACCGCATCCGCCGTTCCGACCTTCCACATCTGTGGGGTGAGGTCGGTGCGTAGGCGCAGGTATTCGTCGGAGAAGCGCTGGCGTTCGTCGGTGAGGCCGGCGAGGGTGGCGGTGAGGGTGTGCACCCTCGACACCCCGTACGCGCCCCGTGCCTCCTGGTGGACCCCGCGGATCTCGTGAACGAGCACGGCCTCGGCCGACGCCCGTTCGGCGCGGGCCGGAGCACCGGCCCGCCAGGCGTAGTACCCGGACCGGGCGACGCCCAGGACCTCGCACAACCACTGGACGCCGAACTCGGCGGCGTGGGTGGAGACGAAGTCCCAGCGGCGGGCCCTCACTTCATCTCCCGCGCGAAATAGGCCGCTGCCCGGCGCAGGATCTCCTTCTCGGCCTGCCACTCGCGCTCGGCGTTGCGCAGGCGGACGAGTTCGGCCCGCTCCTCGCTGTTCAGCACCTGCCCGGTCGACGCCGGCTCGGTGTCGGCGGCGCGCACCCAGTTCCGCAGGGTCTCGTGATTGACCCCGATCTCCTTCGCGACGGCCGCGAACGTGCGCCGGCCCTCCGCGGCCCGGTACAGCGCGACGGCATCATGCCGGAACTCGTCCGAGTACTTCGACGGACGTCCCACCTGGACTTCCCTTCCTGGATCGACAAGATCCAAGTGTCAGGGTGTCCACGTCACGGGGCAAAGCTCAGCGGAAGGTGGACCCCGCCGTCGAACACGCCCGGCTCCTGGCCGCCGGCGAGAAGCACCTCCAACGCGAGGAGGCCGCCCGAGCCAAGGAAGCCGCCCGCGTGGAAGCCGAGTTGGCCAAGCGCCAGACGGCTCGCCGCCGGGTGGAGGAGGCGAAGAAGCGCGCGGACGCCCAGGCCGAGAAGGAAGCCCAACGGCAAGCCCGGCAAGCGAGGAACTGGAATCAGTCCTGCTGCTGCGCCCCGAAGGTCTGGAGGCGTGGCACCCGCACGTCGAAGAGGCCTTCGATCACGAGGGTCCTCAGGGCGTCGCGGAGCGGATCGAGGACCTGCTGCAGCGCTCTCCTGTCCCCCGGGCTGCCGGACCGCGGCCCAGGCGGTCTACGTCCCCGAGGCCCAGCAGCTCCTGGTCGATGTCGAGCTGCCCAACCACGAGATCGTCCCCCCGGTGGCCTCCTACCGCTACGTCGCGCAGCAGACCAAGGTCATCCCCCAGCCCGCCAAGCAGGCCGAGATCCACGAGGCCTACGCACGGCTCGTGGCCCGCCTGGCACTGCGCGCGCTGGACGAGGCGTTCTCCGCCACACCGGCCGCGTTCGTGGAGACCGTCATCCTCAACGGCCGCGTCAACACCACCGATCGGGCGACCGGCCAGACCGTCCGGGCCTGCGTCGTCAGCGTCGTCGCCCAGCGCAAGGACTTCGCCGAACTCGTTCTGGACGAGCCCAGGCTCGACCCGCAGCAGTGCCTCCACCGGCTCGGCGCCACCGTCTCCAAGCACCCCCACGACCTGGAACCGGTCACACCCATCGTCGAGACCGACCTGTCCCACTACCGCATCACCACCGACACCGCCGTGGTCGCCACCCTGGACAGCCGGCCCGACCTGCTCCAGATGAACCCCTACGACTTCGAACGCCTGGTCCGCAAACTCTTCGAAGCCATGGGCTACGAAACCTGGCGCACCCAGGGCTCCGCGACGACGGCGTGGACGCCGTCGCGACATTGGCCGACCCGACCGGATCCACCATCTTCGCCATCCAGGCCAAACGCTCCAAGAACGTGGTCCCGGTGAACACCGTCCGCGCCATGTCCGGCGTCATCGACGACAAGGACGCCGGCTACGGCATCGCCGTCACCACCTCGTGGTTCGGCAAAGACAGCTACGACTTCGCCCACCGCAACGGCCGCCTCCGCCTCATCGACGGCCGCAACCTCAAGGCCCTGCTCACCGAGCACCTGAACATCGACGCCCTGATCGGACTGCCCAAGGTCCCCCGGGCTGGCAGGCCGGCGACCTCGTGTAGGCACGGCCATGGGGTCGCCGCAGCAGATCGCGGTGACCCTCGGCCGACGGCTGCGGTCCCTGGCTGGTCCCCAGCAAGATCACAAAGCGGCTGCGCCGCAGCCACCCATCACCTGTCGGATCATCAACAAAAAGGCCGCTGGCCTGGGATTTCTCCCGGCCAACGGCCTTCCGACATCACTGTCGGGACGACAGGATTTGAACCTGCGACCCCTTGACCCCCAGTCGCCCGGCGATAGCCATCCCTGCACGTCAGACGGTAGACAGCCCGCGCTGTTCGTTCACCGAGAGGCGCCTCAGAGACGGTGGTGAACGACGCGTGGTCCCCAGCAAGTCCCCCCGACTCGGTCTCGGCTGCTCCAGGGAGCGATTGCCACTCTCGTCTCAGGGCCCAGCTCGGCACCGCACCGGAACTGCGATCCTGGCCGCCCAAGAGGGCAACCGCCACCACCCTCCGGCGCTGGGTGCGCGGACAGCGCGGCATCGCGTTGCGATCCTCGGCCGCCCCGAAGAGCGACCGCCACCGGCCAAGGCCTGGTACTCCTGCACGCGGGCGACGTTGTTGCGATCCTCGGCCGCCCAGGAGGGCGACCGCCACCAGCGCGCGGTCGCCCGGGATGCGCGAGGCGCGTTCGTTGCGATCCTCGGCCGCCCCGAAGGACGACCGCCACTGGGTGATCTGGGTGAGCAGGCCGGCGAGCTGGCCGTTGCAATCCCTGGCAGCCCCGAGGGGCGGCCATCACTGCCTGCGGCGTGGGTACTCTCGCCGACATCGAATTCGTTGCGATGCTCGGCCGCCCGCGAGGGCGACCGCCGCCGCCCAGTTCATCACCTCGGCCTGGGCGCGGGAGTTGCAATCCCGGGCCGCCCCAGAGAGCGACCGCCACGACGCACGACCAGGCCGGTCGCCGAGTTCCGTGTCTCGTTTCGATCCCCGGCCGCTCCAAAGGGCAACCGCCACCACGCAACAGGGTGCAGGCTGCGGTGGCGTCAGGGTTGCGATCCTCGGCCGCTCCGGAGGGCGGCCGCCAATGCGCCATCGCTGCCTTGGCTGCGTCGATCACACGGTTGCGATCCTCGGCCGCTCTGGAAGACGACCGCCACAACTACATCAAGGAGCGCTACGACAGCCCCGTCAAGGTGTTGCGATCCTCGGCCGCCCCGGAAGACGACCGCCAACAGAGCCTGACCCAGCTCTTCGGCTTTGGTGCCGTTGCGATCCACGGCCGCCCCCGGAGGGCTACCGCCACCTGCCTGGGGACATCGCCCTTGCGCAGGATGACGATGTTGCAATCCTCGGCTGCCCCCTGAGGGCGACCGCCGCCCCAGGAAATCCAGAGCATGTCGATAGCGGAGTACCAGTTGCGATCCTCGGCCGCCCCGAAGAGCGCCCGCCACCAGGTGGCCGGGTTCACCGGCACCGACGTGACCCTGTTGCGATCCTCGGCCACTCCAGGGTTGACCGCCAACAGTGCTGTGCCCAGCTCTTCGGCTTTGGTGCCGTTGCGATCCTCGGCCGCCCAGCGGGGCGACCGCCACATTCATGCCCATGGCACTCTCGTCGGCCTTCTTGTCGATGCGATCCTCAGACGCCCCGAGGGACAACCACTATTCCCCGCCGAGTTGGCCCGCCACCGACCGGGGCGACGTTTCAACCCTCAGCTCTCCCCAAGGACAGCAGCCATGTCGACGACAATGACCCAGGTGTCGAGGGCAGGTGCGATCACCGATCGCCGAGGAGGATGGGCCGCCTCTCTTAAACCGACTCCTCACCACTGTCCCGACAGATGTTGCAAACCTCAGCCGCCCCGAAGGGTGACCGCCGCTGCTGTACGCCTACATCGGCACCACCGGCGCGTACAAGTTGCGATCCTCGGCCGCCCCGATGGACGACCGCCAGTGACCCACCCCGCTAGCAGGCCCATCAGCCATTCAGCGTTGTGATTCTCAGCCGCTCAAGAGCAACTGCCACCCAAACAGCTCGACATAGACCATGTGGTGCCGCTCGCGTTGCAAATCCTCGGCCGCCTCGGAGGGCGACCGTCGGTGCAGCACCGTTGACGCCCAGATTCGCCGTCGGCGTTTTGTTGCGATCCTCGGCCGCCCAGGGCGACCGCCGCAGTTTGCCCGTCCGAAGGTCGACAGTGCCGTTGCGGTTGCGATCCTCGGCCGTCCCTAAGAGCGACCGCCAGCAAGCGTGGGCCCAGCAACAGCACCGGTGACCTTCTGATGCTGAGCAGACACTACCTAGTCCACGAGCGCCGTGAGGGAGATTCCCTCCGGAACGTCTGCGTCGACGGTTACCTTGTAGTCGGAGTACGAGCGTGCTGCGGTGTGGCCGAGCGGGGTGACGTGCACGCGATCGAGGAGCTTGTGGGCGGGGGTTTGGCCGTAGGCGTCGGAGTGGCTGAAGACCCAGAGGCCTCGCAGGGCCATGGAGGCGCGGGCGGCGGCGCGGTCGTGTTCCAGCATCATTTCGAAGGCCTGCCAAAGGGCGTGGAGGTCGTCGCTGGTGACGCCGGTCTTGGCGGCGAGCGGGGCTGAGAAGTGGCCGGCGCCGCGGTAGAGGCCGTAGGGGACGATGTTCTTGGTGCCCATCTCCGTCTGCTTGGTGGCCAGGTCCTCGACTCGGGTCGGGGTGACGCGGGTGATGGGGACTTCGATCGTGGTGACGGGGTCGATGGACCTGCTGAACGTGAGCTGCAGGGGGCCCTGGACGCGGCCGGCGGTCCGGTCGCGGTTCTTGCCGGTGGTCATGACGGCGCCCATCATGCGGACGTCGTAGAAGGTCTGGCACATCCAGTCGCGGGCTTCGGACTCGTTGGCGGCGCCGCCGGTATCGTAGGCGCGCTCGTGTTGGGCGTTGAGGGCGACGCCGGCTTCCACGTAGATGTCGTAGCCGGGGCGGCCGGCGTTCAGGAGGGCGACGGTGTTGCGGATCTTCCGCTTGAGGGCGACGTCGGTGACGTAGCCCTGCATGGTGATGGGGTCGGTGCGGGGGGCGCCGCCGTTGTCGGGGTCGCCGTTGGGGTTGCCGTCGACGATGTCGAAGAGGAACACGAAGTCGTGCTTGCGCGCGGGGTCGAGGTGGGCGGGGATCGTCATGGTGGGCTCTCGCTTTCCGGTGGGTGGGTGGTCAGACGGTTTCGGCATCGGCCGGGGAGGCTTCGACGAGGTCCGAGACGTCGAAGAGCGCGCCGGCCCCGGCGGGCTGGGGCTCGGCCGGCCCGGCGGCCTGCTCCTTGGCAGCCTTGTGGGCGCGTGCGGCGGTGATGTCGGCGGCACGCTGGTGTTCGTAGCCGAGGACGAAGCGGCCCTGCTCGGGGACGGTGAGCAGCAGGGGGACGTCGTTGAGGTGGTGGTAGATGTCGCGCATGCGGGCTTCGAGGGCGTTGGCGGTGGGCTGGTTGCGGCGGCGGATGATGCGGAGGTGGTTCTCGGCGCCGGCGCGGAGGTTGGCGAGGACGGTTGCGGGGCTGCTCATGGCGGTGCCGAAGTATTTGTCGGTGATGGTGGTGTTGACGGTTCGTCCGGTGTCTTTGGCGGCGCGGCGTTGGACTGCGGCGAGGGTGGCGAAGAGGCGGCCGCACATGTAGGCGGGGTCGGTGGCGTTGGGGTCGAGGCCGGGCATGCCGTGCTCCTGGGCGTGGTGGCGGGTGAGGGCGAGGCGTAGGAGGGCGGTGCGGGGGCCGTCGATGCGGCGGTCGGCGCGGATGCGGGCGAGGAGTCGGGGGAGCATCCAGGCGGGGGGTGGTGTGCCGTGGAGGGCGCTGTGGAGGAGTGCTTCGTCGAGGCCTTCGGGGATGGTCTTGGGGTGGTATTTCTTGTCGGTCTTGACCCATCGGGCGCAGGCGAGGGTGAGTCGCCAGATTGGGTAGGCCTGGTAGCGCGGGTCGGTGTCCGGGGCCGGGTGGTCCTGGGTGGTGTGGGGTGACCAGGGGTCGAGGTATCGGTGGTCGCGGAACCAGCGGCCGAGGCAGTCTTCGATGACGGGCAGGGGGACGTCGATCCAGTCGCGTACGACGACGCGTGAGGAGTTCGCGCCGAGGGTGGCGGAGTAGAACTTGTTGACGTCGGCGGAGTATTCGGTGGTCCCGGTGCCCGGTTTGAAGATCTTCCCGATGAGGTTGGTGACGTCCTCGGGCTGTGGGTCGTCCAGGTTGCCGAAGTGGTTGCATTTGACGGGTTCGCGGGTCCACCAGACCGTCACCGCAGTGTCGGCGCGCCGGCGGTGTTTCGGGTCGGCGAGGAGTTCGCCGAGTGAGGTGGTGGCGGCCGTCCCGCACCTCTCGCACAGGGGCGTGGCGGCGAGTCCGGCGGTGACGCCGGCGCGGCCTTGTGCGGCGGTGTTCACGCTGACGAGTTGGGTGCTCTTGGCCTGCTTGGCGGGGATGGCGCCCATGGCGATCGAGATTGGAACGGTGGCGAGTAGCGGGCGTTCGTGTCCGCAGGCGAGGCAAAGTCCGGTGTTGCCGGCTCCTTTGGAGTCGCTGACCTTGTCCGCCCAGAACTGGAGGGCGCTCGGGTGCTGGTGGGCCCACTGGCCGTCGATGCTGATGGCGACCAGGTCGCCGGCGGCCATGTCGGCCGGCAGGTCGATGGTGGTGGCGAGGAAGCGGAGGACGGCTTCAGCGGTGGGGTCGCCGGGGTTGGCGGCTGCCCACTGGCGGGCGAGGTCGGCGAAGGCCGTGCGGCATTTCGCCGCCCGGGCTGCGTCCTTTTCCTTGACCTCTCCGGTTTTGGGGTCGGCCTTCGGTACGCCGAAGACGTACTGGGCGTTGTCGGCGAGCAGGCACGGCGCGATGGCGACCGTGCGGGTGGAGGTCGGCACGGCCAGGCGGAGCGCGGGCTCGCCCTTGGGCATTCGCATGTCCTGGAGGTCCGCCAGGTCGCCGTCGAGGAACACGGCCCATTTGATCGTCGCCGGTTTCGTGTAGGAGTGTTCCTGGTCGGCGACGCGTTCAGTGAGGCGTTGCAGCAGCATGGTCAGGCTCCGGTTCGCCAGGAGCCGGCGGGCATGTGGACCTCGTCGTCGCCCAGAGGGCGTCGCGGAACGTGGAGCACGCCGTTGTCCAGGCGGGCGCGAAACCAGTGGTAGGTCTCCTGGCCGCGGTCACCGTACCTGATCGAGTGCAGCATCACACCGAGTTCCTCCGTGCGCTCGATGGGGCCGGCCTTCGTGTCGGCGGGGCTGCCGGGCCATGATCCGCGGGGGCCGAAGCCCGCGGAGAACTCCCGGCAGCCGAGGAAGGGCTGCGAGAAGCACCCGCCGCGCTCGGTGCGGCGCCGCAGTTGCTCCCGGTATTTGGCGGCCGGTGCCTTGGCGCTGCGGGTCGGGATGATCTGGGTGTTCACCCGGTAGGCGACGTCGCGCAGCGCCACGGTGTTGCGCTGGTCCCGGTCGTGCTCGACGTCGTAGCGCTCTTTGTGGTCCGCGCGCAGGGCCTTGATGCGGGGTGCGGTGATGACGGACTTGACCTCGTTGCGTCGGATGTTGATCCAGTCGATCGGGGTGAGGATCTCGATCGACTGGATGACGTACTGCATCTCCGGTTTCCAGAAGATGGCGCTGAGCGCTCCGACGGCCGCGGAGGGCGTCATGACGGGGTAGCTGACCCGTTCGACTTTCAGTTCGGGTCGCGTGAAGCAGGCCAGTGGTCCCCACAGCTCGACGGTCACCGGCGGCTCCGGCCAGCGCGTCTGGGCATGGCTCGGCAAGGAAATCACCCTCTCCAGGGCAATGTGACGATGTGTCAGACACGGACCGTAGCATCACTAGCACTCCTATGAAGCTGCTTCCCGGGAGGGCTTGACAGCCTCGACGGCACCGTGATGCCCACGGCCCATGTCGTTGCCGAATGTGTATCAGGGGTCACTGACAATGACGCCCCCGCCGGCAAGCCGACGGGGGCGCGAACGTGCTGACAGACACCAGCACGCCTGTGTTTCGATCCTCGCCACCCCTCCGAGGAGGCGGCGCCACGGTCCGGGAGCCTACCCAACACGCGCGTTCCGACCCGACTGTCCTCGCCGGACCGCAGTCAGGCCTCCGCACGCTCAGGGCGAGGAGGCGCAGGGAGTCCCTCGCGACGTGGCCAGCCGACTCGCTTCCGGGCGAGAGTGGTCGGGGCCGGCAGCCGCCCGGGCACCGCTACCGATTCGGCGGCTCGATGCCACGCTGTGGATGGTAGGGACCGACCCACTCGACGAGGTCGTCGACGATGAGCTTCGCGTGGCCGGCTTCCAGCGCCGCGTCCGCCTCGGCCCTGGGGATGCCGGCGATGTGGGGCTGCAGGACGCGCTGGGTCTCGGGCCCGCAGGGCTGACCCGTGCGAAGCATGTCGATAGCAGCACGGGCCGCAGCCTGCTCCTCGGGCTTCAGCTCGGGCCGGACATGGACGACGCTCGCCGTACTCTCACCGATCATGACGAATTGCTCCGCCACGGCGGGGAAGTCGAGTTCCCGGCGCAGCGCCTCGATCGGGTCCCCGAGGTTGGCGAGGCCCTGGAGCCGGTAGCGGGTCCTGGAGTAGCGGGCGAGTGCGGTGAGGTCGTCCGGATCGGCCCTTCCGGGGCCGTCGCCGAAGCGGTTGGCGGCGATGCCGAGCGAGAGCATGTACGACGGGTCCGGGATCCTGCCGCTGTCGTGGGCTTTGAAGACGACGACCGTTCCTCGGTGCAGGCGGCCCTCACGGTTGCAGCGGCCGGCCGCCTGCTGGAGGTTCTCCGGCGGGGCCCAGGCACGGAAGACGATCGGGAAGTCGAGGTCGACGCCGGCCTCGATCAGCGACGTCGACACAACCCGGACACACTGCTTGGCTGCCAGGAGCGTTCGGATCTCCTCGATCGTCTCCCGGCGGTGTCCCGAGGTCATGCGGGTGGACAGGTGCAGGGCACCCTCGGGCAGTTGCTCGTGGACGGCGTTGGCGTCGCGGGTGGTCGAGACGATCATCAGCGTCTGCTCGTGCCGGGAGGCTTCGCTCGCCATGGCGGCCAGCGTGGTGTCCTCGCGCCACTCGTAGCGGACGCGTTCGAGAGCCGAGAAGAGCGGCGCCGGGTCGGGGATGACGTGCCGGTGCCCGGTGCCGTCGATGCTGCTGAACTCCGGCTGTGTCGCGGACGACAGCAGCACCGTCGTGCCGAACCGCTCGGTCAGACCCCGCAATGCGGACAGGATGGGAACCAGCAGCCGGTCCGGCAGCGCCTGGACCTCGTCCAGGACGATCACCGCTCCGGCCAGCCGGTGGAGCTTGCGCATCCTCGACGGCGAACGACTGAAAAGGGACTCGAACAGCTGCACCGTGGTAGTGATCAC
This sequence comes from Kitasatospora sp. NPDC088779, assembly GCF_040685395.1. Classification (NCBI taxonomy): domain Bacteria; kingdom Bacillati; phylum Actinomycetota; class Actinomycetes; order Kitasatosporales; family Streptomycetaceae; genus Kitasatospora; species Kitasatospora sp. NPDC088779. The sequence goes on from NZ_JBFBHW010000012.1 coordinate 49,933, forward strand.
GAACGGCGCGTCCCAGTTCTCCGCCGCCAACCGGGCCCACCCCGCACGCTCGAGATCGACGGAGGAGTGGTGTTCGAGGACGTCCCGCTCACCGAGCATCTTCCGGTAGACGGAGGCGTTCTGCTCGGTGATGCTGATGAACGGCACCGCGACGATGATCCGCCGCTGACCGTTTCGCGCGGCGTGGCGCAGTCCGAACGCGGCTGCGGCCAGTGTCTTTCCCCCGCCGGTCGGCACGTGCAGCCGGTAGATCCCCGGCTCACCGTCCGCCGCGGCCACAGCCTGCTCGTAGATGCTCGTGCGGATCCCATCGATCCGCGACGGCTGCCGGCCGGCGAGCATGGCCTTCCGGGCCTCCTCGAACCGCTTGCCCAGAGCGGCCATGTCCGCGTCCGGGCGAACATACGGAACCCGGCCCAGGCGGTGCGCGCGGGTGTCCAGGCGATCGGCGTCGATGACGCAGCTGAAAAGCATCCGGACCATCAGGTCGACATCAGCGAAGTCGCTGTCACTGTCGGGGTCTGACAGCCACTGCGGTACCGCGATCCCCGCAGACTCGATCTCGGGAACCTCCGCCGCGACCCGGCGAATCGCCTCCTCCACAACGCCGGGCCGTGCCCGCAACTCCCTCAGCAAAGCACGCATCTCACCCCAGGACCGCAAACCCCCGTGATGGCCCTCCACCACCCCGGCAAGAGGCCCCGGCAAACACTGCGCCGCAAGACGGACCCCCGCCCTCTTGTGGTCGATCCCGACCGTCCCACCGGTACCAGCAACCTCCACCAGCCGGCCCTGCCACACACACCCGCCCTTCCCCACATCGTGGACAAGCGCCAGATACTCAGCCGCGGCAGCCATACCGAACACCGCACCGAACCGCGCAGCCAGTTCAGCCGACCCACGAAGATGATCACCCAACAGATGCCACCGGCCAGCACCATTGGGCGAGTGGGCATAGAGAGGCTCGTCACGCATGACCCACAAGGCTACCCATCCGCCACTACACAGGAGTTACGACTGCGACCAAGCCGCTGCACAAGCCCAAACTACCCAGAGGAGAAGTAGCAATCCCAGGTACTGGCTACCACCACCGGTGACGCGCTCACCCGCCCCAGACAGCGACCGCCACGTCGGCCTTGCGGCAGGGCAGCATATCCTGGATGCCGTTGCGATCCTCCGTTACCCCGGATGGCGACCACGACGGCCCGGGCCCGCGCGCTGCGCACCGACCTGGAGGCGTTGCGATCCTCGGTCACCCCAAAGAGCAACCGCCACGTCGCCTCCTCCCGCAGCTCGAGCGCGAACTCATCGTTGTGATCCTCGGTCGCCCCAAAGGGCGACCGCCACCCAATCCGGACCCTGATGACCCGCTCCACCAAGACGATGTTGCGACCCTCGGTCGCCTCGGAGGGCGACCGACACCGGCCTCAGTCATCGCGGTGACCAGCGGACCGTACTGATTGTGATCCTCGGTTGTCCCGAAGGGCAACCGCCACCATGCCCTGATGTTGCTCCGGCATACCCGCCAGCACGGGTTGCGATCCTCGATCGTCCCAGAGGGCGACCGTCATGACCAGGGCGGGGACGTCGGCGCGGGCGTAAGCGATGTTGCAATCCTCGGTCGTCCCGAAGGGCGACCGCTACTCCGCCACCGCCTCGACGCCGGACATGCTCCTCTCGTTTCGGTCCTCGGCCGCCCCGAAGAGCGACCGCCACATTGATCGCCACCCCCGAAAGCCTCCCGCTGTACGAGTTGCGATCCTCGGCTGCCCCGAAGGGCGACCGCCACGAGATCGACCCGGCCGCGCTCGGCGAGATACCGGTATTGCGACCCTCGGTCGCCCCGGGGGTGACCGCCACCGCCCTGGCCAGCGCGCAGTGGGAGGACGGTGACTGGTTGCGATCCTTGGCCGCCCCCGGAGGGCGACCGCCACCTCGGCCCAGGCGTACCTGCTCTGGTCGATGTCGCTGTTGCGATCCTCAGCCCCCGAAACGGGGACCGCCGCTCCCAACACGTCCCGAACGCTCGCGGCGTCCAGCTTGGTCCGATCCTCGGCCGCCTGAGGGGGCGACTGCCATCTACCGACCAGGTCCGCGGCAACCCCGTCACCCGACGGGTCCATCACTGTCCTGACCCGCGTGCACGCGGTTGCGATCCTCAGCCGCCCGAGGGGGCAACCGCCACGACGCGGCCCTGAGGCACAGGTAGGCGACGCCGTCGTTGCGATCCTCAGCCGCCCTGGGGGCGACCGCCACGTCCCGACGAGGCCGATGCCCTGCTGAGGTGTGGGTTGCGATCAGCGGCAGCTCCGGGGTGGGCGATCGCCACGGCGGCGCGCCGGAAACGAGCTGGATCGCGGAACGATGGTTGCGATACTCGGTCGCCCCGGAGAACGACCGCCACCTTTGATCTTGGCCTTGATGGAGTGGCGCGCTTGGTGTTGCGATCCTCGGTCGCCCTGGGGGGGGGCGACCGCGACGCTCCATCTCCTCATCATCCAAGTCGACCGACACGTTATGATCCTCGGTCGTCCCGAAGGGCTACCTGCACGCCACGAGGACGGACACGCTCTACCTGTTGAGCAACTTGCGATCCTCGGTCGCCCCGAAGGACGACCACCACTGGTGGAGATCGGCGGCGGCGCCGGGGTGGTAGCAGTTGCGATCCTCAGCCGCCCAGGAGAACGACCGCCACGTGGAAGACGGTCAGGTTCGCCTCGGGGAACTGGCCGTTGCGATCCTCGGCCACCCGAGAGGGCAACCGCCACGGCCTCGCCAGTGAGGTCGTCGTCGGAGACAGCAAGTTGCGATACTCGGCCGCCCCTGAGGGCGACCGCCACGCCGGGTCGGCGGTCGGCGGACACACGCCGTCGGGGTTGCGATACTCGGTCGCAGCGCGGGGCGACCGCCATCTCCTCGCTGAACTCGTGCTCGACACCGTCCTCGGTGTTGCGATCCTCGGTCACCCCCGGAGGGCAACCGCCACAGGCCGGGCTGGCGATGGTAAAGCGGTCAGCGTGGGCGGTGCGATCCTCGGCCGCCCCAGAGGGCGGCCGCCACCAGTTTCTCGATGGCGGCGAGCCGTCCGCCGTCAGGGTTGCGATCCTCGGCCGCCCGGGAGGGCAACCGCCACCCGTCGCACTGGTACCCCCGACCCGCTCAACCCGGATGTTGCGATCCTCAGCCGCCCCGAGGGGCGACCGCCACTCTCCTACGCTTGGCCGACTGACGCCACCTGCAAGGCGTTGCGGCTCCCGGCCGCCCTGGGGAGCGACCGTCACCAGACGATTCGTTGTCCGAATCACCCGCCGAAGCGTGTTGGGATCCTCGGCCGCCCCGAAGGACGACCGCCACTCGTCCAGCAACTGGGCCCACACGAACTGGGTGTTGCGAGCCTCGGCAACTCCGAAGAGCAACCGCCATCAGTCCGCTGACTGGCGCGGCTCCCTCACCAACAAGTTGCGATCCTCGGTCGCCTGAAAGACGACCGCCGCCGGCGCTGGTTCGCAGGCATCAGCGCCTGGCTGATGTTCCGTTGCTCGGCCGCCCGAGAAGACGACCGGCACGGCCCGGCGGGCCGGGGTCCGGCGGCGACCTACGCGTTGCGGTCCTCGGCTGCTCCGGAAGGCAACCGTACCCTGGCCGGTCATCTCCTTGGTCTTGTAATCGGCGTTGCGATCCTCAGACGCCCCGAAGGATGACTGCCACACGACCCTCGATATTGCGAACCCAGTCGATGCCGCCATTGCGATCCTCGGCAACCGCGGAAGGGCGACCACGTTCGGCAGCCAGCATCACAGACGGAGTCAGAATTGTTGCGATTCTCGACTGTCTCGGCGGATGGACGCCGCATGGCTTCCCCGACCGCCGAGGCCGCCAAGAGACTAGTAATCGGTATGGAGGAGTCAAGCACCAGCGCGGCGTCACTTTGGGCGCGCAGCCGGAACTTATCAGGCTGAGGCCATACTACGGAGGGCCACCGCTCAAGTTGGCCTTGCTGAGGCGACAGTTCAGCCCATAGTCGCCCGGCGATGCTGAACGGAACGGGTTGTTCGTGTAGAAGAGCGAGTCCCATGCAGACGTTCTGGTACGAGTTCGGGCTCCCCGTTGTAGGTTTGGCCCTGTCGTCAGGGCGGCCCGCCGGGCTTCCCTTCAGGGACATGCCCCCACCCACACGAGTCTCTTCGTGCTGCCTGGGAGCATGTCTTGCTGTTCCACGACTCCGCGTCCGCGGTCGCCGCCGAGAGCCTGGCCGGATCACTGTTCGTGCGTCTCATCGACCAGTTCGTTCACAAGCACGGCCACAAGCCCGGCCCGTCCGAGGTGCGCTCCTGGGAGCGGAGCATCCCGGTTCTGACCAACGCGCTCCTGGACGCCGGACTCGGCATGGTGGAGGTACTCCTCGAGTACTCGCTGCCCCTCAACAGCAAGCGCGCCGACGTCATACTCGCCGGCGTCCACCCGAGCACGGGCGAACCGTCGTACGTGGTGGTCGAGCTCAAGCAGTGGAGCAGTGCGCTTCCGAAGGACGGCCTCCAGAGCTGATCACGACGGGACGCGGCCACCTCGCCTCCTCCTACTCCCTCCTGTTGCAAGCCCTCCAGGGCTGATCACGACGGCACCCACGGATCGTCGTCGCCGGGGTCCACGTGTTGCGAGCCCTCCAGGGCTAATCACGACTGGCGCTGCCCCTCAAAGGGCTGATGAAGTTGCGGTTGCGAGCCCTCCAGGGCTGATCACGACCGGCCACTTCCGTGCGGTCTTGTCGCCGGAGGTCAGCGTTGCGAGCCCTCCAGGGCTGATCACGACGGTCTGGGCGGAGTCGCCGAACGGCCTGATGCAGTGGTTGCGAGCCCTCCAGGGCTGATCACGACCACGCTTCCGCTCGACCTGCCGATCCGGGCGGTCGTGTTGCGAGCCCTCCAGGGCTGATCACGACACGTGCGCTGTGGCCGGTGCTGGAGCTGGAGCGCACGTTGCGAGCCCTCCAGGGCTGATCACGACGCGCTGCGGGCCGGCCGCGGTACGGCGCTTATGGGCGCGTTGCGAGCCCTCCAGGGCTGATCACGACACGACCACCAGCGTCGCAACCGCGAGATCCGCCGCGCGTTGCGAGCCCTCCAGGGCTGATCACGACGGTCTGGGCGGAGTCGCCGAACGGCCTGATGCAGTGGTTGCGAGCCCTCCAGGGCTGATCACGACCACGCTTCCGCTCGACCTGCCGATCCGGGCGGTCGTGTTGCGAGCCCTCCAGGGCTGATCACGACACGTGCGCTGTGGCCGGTGCTGGAGCTGGAGCGCACGTTGCGAGCCCTCCAGGGCTGATCACGACGCGCTGCGGGCCGGCCGCGGTACGGCGCTTATGGGCGCGTTGCGAGCCCTCCAGGGCTGATCACGACACGACCACCAGCGTCGCAACCGCGAGATCCGCCGCGCGTTGCGAGCCCTCCAGGGCTGATCACGACCCGCCCCGGGCCGGGGGCCGCAGCCCCGGGCGTGGTTGCGAGCCCTCCCGGGCTGATCACGACGCCGAGACCGCCTGGAGCTCCACAGCGGGCTGCAGTTGCGAGCCCTCCAGGGCTGATCACGACCGGCCAGCGAGCGTGGCCCGCAATCAACGCCGCCGTCACGTTGCGAGCCCTGCCCGCGCACTGCGGACGGGATCGCCTGCCCGTTGCGAGCCCTCCAGGGCTGATCACGACCTGGGCCTGGACCAGCTCGCGGCGGCCCTTGAGCGCAAGTTGCGAGCCCTCCAGGGCTGATCACGACGACCAGGCAGGGAGCCCGTGTGCCAGTCTCCCCAGCGTTGCGAGCCCTCCAGGGCTGATCACGACCCCTCACCACCGGCGCCCTCGTCGCCACCGCCAACGTCACGTTGCGAGCCCTCCAGGGCTGATCACGACACGCCCGGCACGTAGACGGCGGGTCGTCCCCAGTGTGTTGCGAGCCCTCCAGGGCTGATCACGACCCGAGGGTAAAATCCCAGGTCAGGGTACCCGTGGGAGCCGCCACAGGTGGCGGTGTTGCGGCGACCGTCGAATACTGCAGCGGTGCTGGTCACAGGATGTCGCCTGGCCCGCCGAGAGTGGCGCCGAGTGTCGCGGTGTCGATCATGTCCGGGGATCGGGCGGTGTAGGTGACGATGCTGTCGTAGGTGGGGTCGATCAGGTTGTTGAGCGTGCTGGTGAGGGCGCGGTACTGGGCTGCGGTGAGTTCGCCGTGGAAGACGCTCCGCTGGGTCCAGTGGAGGTATTTGCGGCAGGTTTTGAGGACTTTCGGGTTGCGTTCAGCGGCGGTGTCGTAGACCAGGATGACGAACATGGGCGGCTACCACCAGGGCCGGAAGGGCTTGTACGGCGCGCCCTCCAGGCACAGCCGGACCACCTTGAGTGCCTCGAGGTGGATGAGCTCCTCGTAGCTGACCTTACGCTTCAACGTCCGGTGGGACACCGTCGTCGCCAGTTCCTCCCGCACGAGAGCGGCGATCTTCTTCCGCCCGTCCTTGCTGAGTGCGGCGCGGCCGACCTCCGTCTCGAAGTCGCTGGGCTTGAGGTGTTTCTGGCTTGCGGCCCGTCGCAGCAGGCGTTCGGCGAAGAGTGGTTTGAAGGGTTCGGCGAGGTCGAGGGCGAGGGTGTTGCGGCGGCGGTCGGTGTCGGCGTGGAGGAATCCGATCGCGGGGTGGAGCGGGGTGGAGCGCAGGGCGGTAAGGACGCGTGCGTAAAGGATGGCGTTGAGGTAGCTGATGAAGGCGTTGCCGGCGTTGGTGGGTGGCCGGCGAGTACGTCCGTTGAGGCGGAGCCAGGCGGGGAGTTGGGTGTCGAGGACGGCCCAGGCGGTGCGGCGGAAGTTGCCTTCCTGTCCCATGAGGTCGTTGGTGTCCTGGCAGTCGGGCAGGGCGGTGCGCAGGGTTTCGAGGGCGGGGTCGAGGAGGTCGGTGTCGAGGGACCAGCGGAGGTTCTCGGCGGTGGCGAGGAGGAGGGAGCGGGCGATGGGGAGGCGTTGCTCCGGGTCTGCGGTGGTCTCCACTTGTCGGCGGACGACGGTGGCGGAGGACATGGCTTCGGCGGGTGCGAAGTGTCCGGCGTGGTTGCCGTAGTGGTCGAGGACGTGGACGGTGACGCCGTGGCGGCTGAGGAGGGAGAGGGCGGAGGTGTTGAGGTCGACGTGGTCGAAGGTGACGAGGTCGCGGATGTCGGTGATGGGGATGTGGACGGGGCTGCCGTCGGGGCGTTCGATGCGGATGCTGTTGTCTTCGCGGCGGATGCGGCAGGGTTCGGTGAGCCAGTAGGTGCGGCCGACGGCGGGCATCAGGTTCCCCAGCAGTAGTCGAGGTAGGAGCAGCCGCGGCAGGCGGTGCGGGTCTGGCGGTCGGGGGGTGTGGTGGAGGCGATGACGGCGCGGGCTTCGTCCTCGGCGGTCTCGGCCTCTTCCCGTGCCTGCTCGTTCCAGGGGATGTCGGTGGTGCGGCGGATGAGGGGGTAGTGGATGGTGCCGCCGCGGACGTTGACGCCTCTGCGTTCGAGGAGCAGGCAGTAGTGGCGGACTTGGGCGTCGTGGGCGGGTGAGGGGCTGCGGGAGGACTTGGTTTCGTGGATGACGGCGCCGGCGGTGACCCAGTCGATGCGGGCTTCGCCGAGGTCGACGTCCCGGCGGCGGGCGAAGGTGGTCTCGTTGACGACCTCGCCGAAGGCGACGAGGTCGCTGCGGCCTTCGGGGCGGTAGCCGCGGGTGTAGAGCCAGAGTTGGCGTGGGCAGTGGCGGAGGTACTTGATGTGGACTCCGCCGAGACCTTGATCGTCGTCGAGTGGATTCGTGGGGATGGGTTTCACAGGATGGTCTCCGGCTCGGCGGGTGGGCGAAGGCCCAGGACGGGGTCGTACTGGCCGTCGATGAGGTGGATGCCGAGGGCGCGGTCGAAGGTGGCGTTGTAGGTCTTCAGTTGGCCGTAGCGCAGGGGGATGAGCAGGCCGGCGGCGAGGAGGGGGTCGGCGTTCTTGCCGACGGCGAGGCGGCGGTATTCGTCTTTGTCATCGTGGTGGAGGACTTCGACGGTGTCGAAGCGTTCGCCGAGGGTCTTGGCGTGTTCGGTGCGGTCGTGGAAGGGGTCGGTGAAGGTGAGGAACTCGGTGGTGAAGCCGTCGCGGGCCTGCCGGGCCCTGGTCTCCCAGTCGTGGCCCCAGTCGGTGTCGTAGGCGAGCTGGAGGAGGCGGTCGATGTCGTGTTCGCTGAGGGTGGTGATGCCTTCGGCGGTCAGGGTGGTGAGGGCGGACCAGGCGGCGTCGACGGCTCCGGGGTCGTAGGGGCGGTGGCTGTCGGTGCGGTGGACGCGGAACTCGACGGCGCCGTCGGGGTGCAGGCCTCGGCGGTTGACGCGTCCGGCGCGCTGGGCGACGGCCTCGATGGGGGCGTTGTCGACCGCGCCGCGGTCGAAGTCGAGTTGCAGGGAGACTTCGACCGTCTGGGTGGCGACGACGAGGCCGCCGCGGTGGCGCGGTTCGCCGGGCCGGCGTTCGGGGTGGCGGGCCAGGAGGCGGGTCTCGATGGTGTCGCGGTCCCGGTTCTTGAAGCGGGAGTGGAGCAGCAGCGCCGCATCGGGGTCGTCGGGCCGTGTGTGGCGGGCGTGGTCGGCGAGTGCGGTGAACAGGTTCTGAGCGGTGGCGACGGTGTTGGTGACGACCAGGACGCTGTGGCCCTCGGCGAGCCATGTTTCGAGGCGGTCGAGGCTGTCGGGGTCGGTGAGGGGCAGGTCGTCGACGACGAGGTGGTGGCGGATGGGGGCGGTGCCGGGTGCGGCGCGGTGGCGGGTGACGGGCTGGTGGAGGCTGTCGTCGATGATGGCGAGCAGGGGCGGGGCGAGGGTGGCGGACAGGACGGCGATGCTGCTGCCGAGTTGTTCCCACAGGCGCATGGCGGCGCACAGGCGGCCGAAGGTCTCGGGGTCGTAGGCGTGGAGTTCGTCGAGGACGAAGAGGGAGTTGGCCTGTTCGAGGAGGACGGACGAGTGGGTGGGGCCGGCGATGGCGGCGCCGAGGAGTTGGTGGGGGGTGGCGACGCGCAGGCGTTGGGTGAACAGGCGCATGGCGTTGGCGCGGGCGTGGGCTTTGCGGGCGTCGTCCTTGGTGGGGCCGCAGCAGTCGTCTTCGAGGGCTTCGGTGAGGAGGGTGCGGGCGAGGGCTCCGTGAAGGAGTCCGATGTCGGGCCGCTCCTGGCCGGCGGCCGGTTGGAGGGTGCGTTCGAAGCGGTTGCGGGCGGCATTGAGGGAGGCCCGGTAGGGCAGGGTCCACACGAGGCGGGGCAGCCCGGGCATGGTCGCCAGCTGGCGGGCGGCCCAGGCGAGTCCGGCTTCGGTCTTGCCGCTGCCTGTGGGGGCGATGAGGACCAGGTGCCCGGTGGTGTCGGCAGCCTGCTGCTGGTGGCGGTGCGGGGTGTACGGGAGCCGGGTCAGGTAGTCGAGGGGCAGGGGTATGTGGGTCTGCAGGTCCACGTGGGCGGAGCCGGCGTGGTCGGCGAGGGTGAGCGCGCCCTGGGCGAGGACGGCGAGCAGGCCCGTGTGGGCTTTGACGGGTTCTCTCCAGGTGGTGAGGACTTCGTCGAGGAGGAGGCGGGCCCGGTCGGCGGTCGTCGGGTCGCCGGGCGCGGGCGGCACCGGTTCGGTCTGGAGGAAGCCGGCCAGCCAGGCGAGGAGTTCCTGGTGCAGGCCGCGCGGCACCTGCGGCCGGCTGTCGAGGCCGGGCGGGCGGCCGAACGCCTGGTCCCAGCGGGTGCCGGCGTTGTAGAGGCGCGCCAGGGCGGGCTTGCCGCCGCCGAGGGAGGACGCGGCGTGGAGCGGGCGGTGGTGGCCGGCGACGAGGGTGGCGATCAGCAGCCGTTCCTGGGCGCTCCACGCCGCGGCCGGGGCCAGGAGGTCGACGTAGGCGAGGGAGAGGACTTCGTGACGCTCTCCCCATGGTTCGCCGCCGGGTTCGAGCTGTCGTTGGAAGCTCTCGGCGATCTTTCCCGCGTCGTGCAGGAGGGCTGCGGCGCGCACCTGGGCCCAGAAGAGGGGCTCGGTGGCGATGATGCCGGCGGTGGCGATGCGGGCCTCGAGCTGGGCCACGGCGTCGTGGACGGTGCGCAGGTGCGTGGTGAGGCGTTCCGGGTCGTCGCGGGGCAGGGACTTGGCGCGCAGGTCGGTGAGGGCGCGCCGTCGTGGTGGGGTCAGGGGGTCAGGAGCCATACGGCTTGGGTGTCCTCGTGCAGGGCCGGGTCGGTGGGTGCTTCGCGGTAGGCGTGACGTACGGATGCCGCGGTGGTGGTGGGTTCGTCGCACCACAGGTAGTCGGACCAGGTGGTGGTGAGGCGGTCGGTGGAGACGGTGTCGGCGAGGCGGTGGGTGTGGGCGGAGGGCAGGTCGTGCCCGTCGAGCGGGGCGAGCGCGTGGCCGACGACCGCCCGGTCGGCGGGCTCGAGGAGCACACGGTCGGTCGCGGTCAGGTGGACGAGGTCCTGGGAGCGGCCCAGGCGCAGGCCGTGGCGCGGGCGGCGCAGCGCCCGGGCGAGGCGGGTGGCGTCCGGTTCGGGGATCCACAGGGTCAGGTGGACGCCGGCGAGGAAGGGGCGGTCCTTGGCGGTCGTTCCTCCTTTCCCGGACCGGACCCTGCCGCCGGTGGCGGGGTTGCTGCCGTCGGCGGCGATGGGGTGGTAGGTCTCGGTGTCGACGCCGTGGCCGTCCGCCCGCGCGGCCATTCCCAGGGCGAGGGGTTCGGCGGGTACGCCGGTGGCGGCGGCGAGCATTCCGCGGACGGTGGAGGGCGGCGGCACCGGCAGGATGCGGGTGATTCCGGGGAACAGCGGGTCCCTGAACGAGGCGATAGGGGCGTAGAACGTGGCCCGCAGGGCCTCGACCGGCCCTCTCGCGGACGGTGGGGCCGTGTTCTGCGTCGGCGTCATGCCTGCGCCGGGTCGTCGAACCAGCCGTCCAGCCGTCCCTCGCGCAGGTCGGCCGCCAGCTGGAGCAGGACCGTGCGGGGGTGGTCGATGACGATGGTCCCGTCCGCCAGCTCCCGCGCGCACTGCTTCTCGAAGTCCTCGCGCGCCTGGTCTCGGAATCCCGGACGCCATCCGATGCGCACAGGCTTCTCCCACTCCCCTGTCCACGCTTCGAGTTCCTTGACGAGCACGTCCCCGCGCACCCGCACCCCGGTGTCAGGGTCGGCGTCGATGACGTTGCCCAACGGGTTGATGCCGCCCTTGAACGGGGCCAGGACCATCAGCGAGGGAACCCGGTCGCCGTAGTGCAGGGCCTGCTTCGCTCCGCCGCTCAGATGCGCGAGCGCCTCCGGCAGCAGCGCCGTACGCCTGCGCCGCTCCTCCAGCGGCAGCCGCACGGCCGGCTGGTCACGGAACTGGACGGTGGAAGCACCGAGGGCCGCGGCCTCGGCCACCTGAAGAGCCTGTTCCGGGGTGAGGTAGTTGGGCCGGCCCACGCCGTCGGCCCCGGGCAGGGTGAAGGTGCCGATCCTCGGGACGTCCAGCAGGAATGGGGCCGCCAGGTCGGCGGTGTAGAACTCGTGCCCGTGCAGGACGGGCTCGGTCACCCCGCGGGACATCACGCCGAAGTCCTCGGTCGGGAAGACCGGTTCCACGGACATCAGCGTGCCGAGCATGAACGGACTGTCACGCAATGTCGTCGCCGCGTCGTCCTTCTTCGCGCCGGTCCGCATGTAGCCGAACAGGTCGTCGTCCGCGTAACGGACGGGATCCGCCTGGGTGTTGGCCTTCTGGGCCTTGCCCTGGGCCTTGCCGACCCGGGTGACCGGGGACGGCACCGAACCGCGCTCGACCATCGTCTCCCGGATCCAGCGGCGCGCCGCCTGCGCGGACACGTAAGGGTGCTTGCGGCCCCTGACCCGCGCGAACTTCACGCGGGACATGGTCTCCTCGCCCCGCCCGTTGTTCGGTGCGCCCGCGTTCACCGAGAGCACCATCATGCCTGCCAGGAAAGCCATTTACGCCTGTCCCATCTCGTAGTCGTGGTAGCCGTCGTACTCGTCCTCGCCGTCACCGGCGAACGCCGGCCGCTCCGCGAGTTCCTCGATCTCGCGTTCCTGCTGCGGATCCGCCTCCTTGGCACCGATCGGGACGCCGCGCTGCTGCAGCAGCACCGACACCTGCGCGAACAGCAGCATCCGCTGCTCCCACGCGCGCGGCTGGCGCCTAATCAGCGGCTTCCACAGCTCCGGTCCCGCCAACGGCGTCTTGCTGCCGTCAAGTTGAAGACGCGTGTAGGCGTGGACCAGGAGCGTGCCGAGCTTGTAGTCGTTGAGCGCGGCGTTGCGGTACTCCGCCAGCCGCCCGCGCGGGCTGGTGCCCTGCTCGATCCAGTCGGCGATCAGCGTCGCCACCGGTTCCAGATCCGTTTCCATTCCGAAGACCTCCTCGGCATAGGTGAAAGCGAGCCGGACCAGCGCCTCCCGGTCGCCGATGCTCCAGGCATCGTCGGTGTCCGCGAGGAGGCGGTGCAGCTGTCCCAGCAGCGGTCGGCTCCGGCCGTCCTCGGCCTCGAACAACAGCCGCGCCGCCTCGCCCGCCCCACCCGCGACGATCCGGCCCTGGGCGTCGTAGCGGGTCAGGGAACGACGGAGCAGATGCCAGCCGCGGCGCAGCGGCGCGTTGCCGTCCACGGTGGCCAGGAAGGCGGGTACGGCGCGGCGGGTGCGGGTGACCCGCAGCCAGGGGTCCTGGTTGTCGTTCTTGAAGGTCCACAGCGTGGTCGCGCACAGGCCCTCGGTAGCGTCCCGCAGGGCCGCAAGGACCACCGTCTCGGGCCGGGCCGTCGCCGGCATGCCGGTGAAGCCGGCGTGCATCACGCGGCGGGCGCGCCGCACGTTGCGCCGGGCGAAGTCCCGCTGCGCGGTTTCGTTCTCGCAGGACAGCACGGTCGCCGAGCCGGCAGTGACCCAGGCGCCGTAGGGCAGGGCCCACATCGTGGTCCTGCATCCCCGGCACACCGGCCAGCCGGGGACGCCGGGCGGCAGGGTGTTCAGGGCCTTGCTGGTGTCGAACAGCGGGAGATTCGACTTCGCCCAGACGGCCGTCGTGCCGGTGTTGCAGAACGTGCAGGGCAGCGTCCGGCCGGCCTCCGGGACATCCGGGGCGAAGAGCCTTTCGATGTCCGGCCGCAGCACGTTCGGGTCGGAGGGCCGCTTGCTGTGCGTCGCCTTCGAGTTCGGGTACAACGCGAAGAGCACCTTCCACCAGTCGTAGCGGCTGGTGTCCTTGGGCGCGGTGGCCGCCGCGACCACGTCTGCCACCACGGCGGCCGACACGGCCTCCAGGTCGGCCTCGCTCACCCGGCCCGGGTCGTCGCGGCCGGCGAGGACGGCCACCGCCCACGCCCCGGCCCGCTGCAGCGGATGGCCCGTCACGGCGAGCGCGCTCACCTCACCCATCCGAACCCCTGGATCGTGTCCAGACCCAGCCCCCACGAACGGACCGCGTTCGCGAACCGGCCGTCGGCCTCCATCGCGACCCGCACCCGCGCGCCGATCCGCGGCGCCCCTCGAACGGTGAACCGCCGCCGCGGCCCCGCCTCCAGCACCCGTACACCACGCGGCGCCGGCAGACCCAGCAGATCCGCCTTGTGCGCCAGGTTGTGCTGCAACCGGTCCAGGTAATGCTCGTCGCCCGGCAGCAGGTTCCGGCTCTCGTGCTTCAGCACCACCGGCGTCACCGTCTCCAGCTCCACCAGCCCCTCCCCCGCCGGCACCACGGTGTCCACGTCTAGCGCCAGCCCCCGCACCCTCAACCGTGTTTTTCCCCAGGAGAGTTCCTCGCACGAGGCCAGCGCGCGCACCAGCAGCGACGCGATCTCCGGGACCGGCGACCCGAACCACACCGACCCATCAGGCGAGGTGGTGTAGACGCCCTTGCGGTGCGGCGCACCCACGAACAGCGGCCCCGCCACCCCCACCGGCTTCAACGACTTCCCCTGCCACCCGCCGTCGTGCAACGCCTGAGCGAAAGCCTCGTCCTGGCCACTGAGCAGCTGATACACCACACCACGCGCGGCCCCGTGCAGGTCCTCCCACCGCACGCTCGACGTATCCGGTGTGACATCCACCCTGACCCGCACCGCACCCTCCAGGAGTCCAAAATGATCACCGTGTTCGCTCAACGGATCGATGGCGAAGCGTAGTTGGTCATGGAAAGAAATCCTCTGGTTTCCCACTAATTGCACCGATAATTGTCTGCATGTGCTACAAGTTCGAGATTGACTGCAGTCATCGCAGTCCGGTCAACACAGGCCACGGACTGCACCAACACCCCCCGCGACACCGGGCCGGCGCCACAACAGTCTGCAATCACGGACAAGATCTCCGTAAAACGCCCTGACCTGCGACGATGCACTACCGGCCAGTCGCTGCAGAACAGCCACCACCCAGCCACTCGGTACACCCGGCGACCTGGTGCTTTACCCTCGGGTGGTCATCAGCCCTGGAGGGCTTGCAACCGGACGAGCCGGTAGCCGGTGGTGGTGGGTCGGAGGTGGTCATCAGCCCTGGAGGGCTTGCAACGGTCACTGCTGGCCGCCGTTCTGGCCGAGCACCGCGCGTGGTCATCAGCCCTGGAGGGCTTGCAACGCACCGCCGTGGCGTGGGCCCCGGCCTGCTCCCGCGTGGTCATCAGCCCTGGAGGGCTTGCAACTCGTCACGGCGGCCGCGGGTGCGCCCGCCCCAACGGTGGTCATCAGCCCTGGAGGGCTTGCAACGCGGGCGTTCTCCGCACGCTGGCGCAACTTCTCCAGTGGTCATCAGCCCTGGAGGGCTTGCAACATCGAGGAGAACTCGGGGGCGAGGACTCCGCCCCGGTGGTCATCAGTTCTGGAGGGCTTGCAACATCTCCTCGCCGTCCAGCGGCCCGCCGTACAGGGTCGTGGTCATCAGCCCTGGAGGGCTTGCAACGCCTTCGTCTGGGCGGGCACCGGGGAGGCTCCGGCAGGTGGTCATCAGCCCTGGAGGGCTTGCAACGACTGGGCTGACGACGTGTCCCACGCGTACGCGGCGGGTGGTCATCAGCCCTGGAGGGCTTGCAACCGCTCCTCCCGGATCTTGTGGCCGGTGAGGATCACGTGGTCATCAGCCCTGGAGGGCTTGCAACGTGGCCTGCCAGGACGGCCGGCTGTCGCGGGTGAGGGTGGTCATCAGCCCTGGAGGGCTTGCAACTCTGGCCCGCCTGACCGGCACCGCCCTGGTCCGCTGGTGGTCATCAGCCCTGGAGGGCTTGCAACGTCAGCAGTACTTCCAGGACCCCGCCCAGGCTGGAGGTGGTCATCAGCCCTGGAGGGCTTGCAACGCGACCTGGAGCGGGTGGTCGGCCTGCTGCAGCCGCGGTGGTCATCAGCCCTGGAGGGCTTGCAACGTCGCCGACAGCGTGATGCCGAGCCCACCTCTTCTCCCGGAACACCGGCTCAGCAGCGCACGCCCCCAGGTGGCAACCGCGCCGGCCCCGCATCTGGCCGGAGCCGGCCGGGCGTGGTTGTTACTTGTGCGGGCAGCCGGCAGCGGCCGTCTGCGTATCGACGCTGTGCTTCAGGTCGGCCACCTGGGCGGAGGTCAGGTCGGTGTTGGGGATATCGAGGCGGACGGGGTGGTCGACGCCCTGGGACCTGACGGTCAGCAGGGGGGTGATCGTGTGGGGGACGGGGTCGGTCCCGGCGGGGTAGCTCACGGTGATGGAGTACTGGAGACCGTCGGCGTGGTACTGGGCCAGGCAGCGGGTGACCGCGATCTCGAAGTACCTGTACGCGTTCCTGTTGACCTTCGGGCCCTGCATGGGTACGAGGTTCTCCCTGATGCTGGGCCCGTTGAGGGAGTCTGCGATCAGGTGACCGCCGTCGTAGTTGGGCAGCGGGTCGGCGTAGTGGCCGACGCGGGCGGTGCAGGCGCTGTCCCGGCCGGCCGCCTCCTCGACCAGCGTGCCGAACGGGGCCAGTGCCGTCAGGGGACGGCCCGCGCCGTCGGCCTGGAACTGGTACCCGTTGTGCACGCTGTAGGCGTTGGCGGGCAGGTACTTGACGGGGCAGTCGCGAAGGGCGGCGGGTGCGGCCGACGCCGCCGGGACCGCGGCTGCGCCCAGCAGCAGCCCCACGGCCCCCAGCAGTGCACCGAACCGCCACGCCGACCGCGACCGACGCCCCGGCCTGCGAGTCGGACGGGGGCTTGTCAAGAAGCCAGCGGGAGGTGAGATGCGGTCCGTAACAAGCGGCGATGAGGGGATCACGGAGGTCTCCATTCGAGGCAGGGCAGGCGGTCACTGCATAGACGCACTTGGCTACCACATGTGACTATCCATCAAATCTGCTGATGAACCCCGCCGAGACAAACGGCGACCCTCTGAAGAAGGTTCAGTGGCTCTGTTCACGAGAACGACAGCACCTGGGCTTGCTGGAGAGTCCCCGTTGCCCCGGACGCGAGGCCGGTAAGAGCCCTCGGCCGGGCTGGGTTGCGCAGTGCTGGGCTACGGTCGCCCCTGCCACGAACGGTCCTCCTCAGCGCGAGCCAATTCGGCGTCGTACTGACTCGCGTCAAAGTGGAACTCCGGCAGAGGGCAGGGATCGGGGTCGAGCGGAGACTCCCGCGGCATCTCCCAGTCCGACCACTGCACGATCTCCCCGAACCGCTGCACGACCACGGTCAGGAAGCCACAGCAGCCACCGGTGCACTCCGGTTCCCCCAGTTCCAGCCGGCGAGCCTCGTCGGTCGCCCGAAGAGGGCTGGGGTGGCCGACTGGCAGCACATCAGCCGCGTAAGGTCCGCGGTCGCCTTCGCGAACCGCCTCTGCGACCACGTCCTCGCCGCCGACCCGGAACCGCATCTGGGCAGCGAACCGGGGTTCCGGCGGCCACACCCCGATCTCCAGATGATCGAACATCAGACCACCCTGTGGGGACCGCTGACGTCGGCGCTCCCCAATTCGACCGGTGCTGGCGAGCCGTCCGAGTGCCTGGCTTTGGCGCATGAAGTCGGCGCGGGCCGGTCGAGAAGGCCTTCGTCGTGGTCTTCGGAGAGGCCTATGCCGGGAAGCTCTCGATGAATGCTTCCCGGCCTCCGGCGAGGTCGAGGGGTTGGAGGTCGGCGTCGTAGTCGATCCACCACACGACGGGCGTCTGGGGGGCGAGGTCGTGCAGCACGGTGTAGATGACGGTCAGCGGCGCGGAGTGCGGTTCCCTGTCCTCGAAGGAGAACGCGCCGTGCCGCAGGTTGTACGACAGCTCTGTCCACTGGCCGGTCTCGGTCTCGGCGTGGATCTCCAGGAAGTTCTCGAAGGCGTCACTGACCGTGGCGTCCGGCCAGTGCCTGCGGACGCAGTCCTTGACCTGTTCGCCGGTGAAGGTCCACGGGCCGGCGTGTTCGTGGTCGGCGCTGACGTAGAAGGTGGATCCCACGGGGGTGTTCTCGTTTCTGTGCGCGGGGGCGGTCGGGGTGCCCGGTCAGGGTTCGACGCGGACGCGTCCGGTGACGCCCTGGGCGGTCATCAGCCCCTGGAAGTAGGCAGAGGCCTTGGCGTCGTTCGTGATCAGTTCAAGGTGGTTGACCTTGTTGCGTGGGTCTTTGAGGGCGGACGCGTACTTCTCCAGCTTCTTCGACTCGCCGTCCATCGTGTTCTCGTACACGAAGTCGAAGACGCCGTCGGCGTTGTCGAGCCGGAACGGCGACTTGCAGCTCTTCTGCTGGCCGATGTACTTCGCGTCGATCGCCGCCCCGTCCGCCGCACGGACACCGTCGGCGTCCATGCCCAGTTCCCGGCCCGTCTCCGGGTCGGTCACGGCCGTGTACAGGCGGTACTCCGTCGACCCGGCGACCCTCACCTGGTAGGAGCGGCGTGCGTCGATCTTCGGGTCGCCCTTGACGGAGGGCCCCAGGGCCTGGAACGTGCGGCCGTCCTGTTCCATCTGCGTCATCCAGGTCCGGATGTCGGCCTGCTGCTGCGCGGGCAGCAGCGGGAACGGGCTGGCCGGGTCGTGGGGCAGTGGCGGCATCCCGGGGGTGACCGTGAACGGCGGGGGCTTGGGCCCGGGGGCCGCCGCGGCGTCCGCCGTGCCGGCCAGGACGACGGCCGTGGCCGCGGTGGCGGTGACAGCTGCTGCGCCGACGGGGATGAGGTTGGCGGCCGCCGTGTCGACGACGGCCGCCGCTTCGGCCAGCACGGCGAGTTCCGCGCTGCCCTCGACCGCTGCGGCCATGGCCACCGCCGCGGTGCCGGCCTCGGCGGCGATCGCGGCCTCCCCGCCCACAGCGGCCACGTCGGAGCCGCCGAGGGTGACGACCGTCAGGAGGATCCCGGCGCCGGCGACGAGGCCGGCGGCGATCGCGAGGTCCTCCAGCGTGTCCCGCAGGTCTTCGACCGACTTCGCGTAGGCCTCGCAGGCCTGCCCGAGTTTGTAGGCCGCGTTCGTCATGCTGTTCAGCAGCGGGCCGCTCGTCGCGCAGCCGTCGTGGACCTTCGCCCAGTTCTGCGAGAAGGAGGTGACGGCGCCGGAGGTGCTGGAGGCGGTGACGCGCTGGACGCGCTTGTCGCCCTCGGTTCCCAGGCGGCTGACGAGTTCGGCGAAGTGCTTCCAGTCCTTCGCGGCCTGGCGGAGCCTGGCGGGGTCGCCCTGCGGCCAGAACCGTTTGATGATCTCGTGGACGGCTCCGCTGTCGTTGTGCCCGGCTGCGGAGTTGAGCTTGGCCTTGGCGACTTGCTCGTCGCAGTCCGGGCTGGCGGACTCGGGAAGGTTCTGCGGGGACATCAGCGCGGAGGCGACGTCGGCGTCGGTCTGGAGGTAGCTGATCGCCATCGTGTACAGGCCGTTGGCGGTCGCTCCGAGCTGGCCGATGACCTGGGCCGTCGCGTCGACGAGCTTTTGCGCGGCGGGGTCGTACTTGGCGGCGAACTTCTTGCCGGCGTCGTCGTCGCCCGCCATGCCGGCCGCGTCGTCCAGGGAGAAGACCAGGCTGCGGTACAGCTGGGTGGCGGAGTTCTGCAGGTCGGTGAAGCCGGCGGAGGACACGATCATGTCCGCCGGTTTGACATGGAAACTTGTCATCAGGCCCCCGTTTGTCCATGTGCGTCCACCGTAGCAAGTGCTCCTGTCGCCGCGGCATGAACCGGTGACTCGTCTTGGGACGTGTCACCGACCTTGGACTGATCTGTTGAAGCCCGATGGGCCTTGACGGGCACTTCGGCCGAGCATCTGGCCGCTACGCTGCCAACCGGATACCCCTGTGACCCGTCGCCTGCGGATCCCCTTGGGCGTGGGCCGCCCGAAGGTGGTGGCGTCTGGTCGTGTCATGCGCTCGGCGATCACGACGCGGTGGCGCCTTCGAACCGGGACCGGTTGAAACTCGGATACCGGTGTGCCGAGTGCGGCCCCCACAGAGTGTTCTCAGGCTCGGGTGGGACGTTCGCGGGCCCTTGGGGCGAGCCTTGACCGCGGGGGGTCATGGGCGCGGCGCAGGCCCGGGCTTCGGTCGCGATGGCTGCGCTGAGACCGATCCGGGGTCCATAAACGGGCCGGGATATCGGTTCTGAATCTTTCGAGCGGTGGCCGCCGGAATCAGGGCATCAATACATAGCAAAGAATGCCAAACCTACCATCCGATAAGGCCTCCATCCTTCACCCGATCGGCGGCGGGCGTGTTCGATTTCACGCGGCCTAGGATTCACGCATCCCACGCAATTGCGCGGTGGGATTGCATTAGGCTTTTGACCTGCTATTTCCCGTGCAGGCAGGGGCTCTGCGGACACCTTTTTCCACGACAGGAAGGACGGCGGGAAATGATTGCCAATGGGGTTCAGGCGGACACGATCCCGGGCGTGAAGTGGCTCAAGGCGGCGGCGAGCAACGGCGTCGGACAGTGCGTCGAGGTTGCCGTCCTGACAGGGGGCGGCATCGCGATGCGGAACAGTCGACACAAGGACGGGCCCGCGCTCGTCTTCACGCCTGACGAGTTCAGGACGTTCCTTGGCGGGTCAAAGGTCGGAGAATTCGACCACATGTGCGCCCAAGTGGCGCGCTAGCCCGGGTAATTCGCGACACGACACGCGGGGCCGCGCTGTGCCACAATCGAGCGTCGATGCTCGCTATTGGGGGAGGTCCCGCGTGTCGGCCAGTAATCAGGGTCCAAATTTCTCCGAAAATGTGTTCGGGTTTGCGCGTATGGCGGCTTCCGGGGTGGACAGTCCAACCGCGTCCCGCATTCTGCTGGGCGCCGGCCTTCGTCTTCTGCGGGACAAGGCCACGCTGAAGGAGGTCGCGTCCAGGACCGCCGGGTTCTCGGCCTCGAAGCTCAGCCGCTTCGAGACGGGCAATAACCAGGTCACGCTCAAGGACGTGCGGGCGCTGATGCGTACGTACAAGGTGCCTCAGGAGATCCTGCGCGAGTTCGAACAGCTGGCACGTCATGCCATGCAGCCTGAGTGGACGGCCCCCTATCGGGACCTGCTGCCGCGCTTCGTCGAGCGGCTGATCGCCCTGGAGTCGAGGGCCTGGAAGCTGTACGGCTACGAACGTGTCGTGTTCCCCGGTCTCCTCCAGACCGAGGCGTACGCCCGTGCGCTCATCGCCGGCGACCTCCCCGGGTCCATGGACTCCGAGATCGACCGGCGGGTGGCGCTGCGGCTGCAACGCCAGCACCGGGTACGCGATGCCGAGGTCCGTACCGTGCACTACATCGACGAGGGGGTCCTCACCCGGACCGTGGGCTCACCGGAGGTGATGGTCGAACAGCTGGAACGGCTGATCCGCCTCACGCAGACTCCCGGCTACGGCATCCGCATCATCCCCCGTACCTGCACCGCCGCCTCCAGCGTCACCAGCATCACCCACCTCGACTTCCGCACCACAGGCCTGCCCGAACTCATCTACAACGAGGGCTTGATGGCTGCGGACTACCTGGCTCCGACCGACGACGAGGACGCGCAGTCCAAGGGGCCGTCGCAGTTCACCTACGCCAAGGAAATGCTGTGGCGCCTGATGGGGCACTCCCTCGGCCGGCTCGAAAGCCGGGAGTTGCTGCTGAGGGAAGCGGGCGGGTACCTGGTGCAGCTCTGACGGCGGTGTTCACCGCACGACGGCCAGTCCCCCGTAGGTGATCCACTCGTCGCTGCGCTGGCGTGGGAGCACTTCGGTGTCGGGGCGCCAGTGGCTGACGTCCACAAGCCCGGGTTCCTTGACGTCCAGGCCGTCGAAGAAGTCGGCGACCTCGTCACGGCTTCGCACCCGCCCCCACTTGCCGCCAGTGCATTCTCGCATGAAGCCGGTCACCTGTCGGCGGAAGTCGGCGCGATCGCTGACTAGTTGGCATAGGACGACGACGCTGCCCGGCCGCAGGTCACGGATGCTCTCGCGGACTACCTCGGCCGCCTGAAGATCGTCGGCCAGGCAGTGAAGGACCGACACGAACAGGGCCGCGACCGGCTTGTCGAAGTCGATGAAGCCCTCGGTGCCCTTGCGGACCGCTGCCGGATCGGTGATGTCGGCGCCGAGGATCCGCACGTTCTCGTTCTCGTCGAGCAGTGCCTGGCTGTGAAGGACCACGGTCGGGTCGTTGTCGATGTAGACGACCTTGCAGTCCCGGTCGGCGGCCTGGGCCACCTGATGGACATTGCGCTCGGCCGGGAAGCCCGAACCATGGTCCAGGATCTGGGTGATCCCGTGATCGCGCACAATGCTCTCGACCGCCCGCATCAGGAACGCTCTGTTCTGTAACACCAGTTCGCGGCTGCTGGGGGCGATGACGAGAAGGTCCTCGGCGCTCCGGCGGTCGGCGGGGAAGTTGTTGGTCCCGCCGCCCAGGAAGTCGTACATCCTCGCTGCGGCCGGGATCTCCACGTTCACCCGGCTCGTCAGATCGGACTCGCCCACGGTACCCCTCGGTGTCCGGCAACCCCGGTCTGGTCCCGGCGGCTTGATCCGCCCATCGTAGATGGGCAGCGCGAAGCACACCACCGCTGGATCGGGTGAAGTGGTGCGTGCATGACGGACCTTCGCGCGACCCGGGCGATCTCGCCCCGGAGCGCGCGCCGGTCCGTTCGGTATGCGATTAGAGCTTCGAGCAGTCCACCTCCCCACGCGGGGCCGCGTTCGCCCCCAGCAACCGCCGGGCCGCCAGCAGGCCAACACGCACGTCAGGCTCGTCGACTCCCATCAGCCGGGCGGCCTTGTCGACCGGCATGCCAAGCTCGTGGTGCAGGAGCGCGGCATCCGCCGGCGCCGGCGGCAGCGCGGCCTGCAGCCTGTCCCCTCCTGCCACCGGCGGGCAGGATCCGAGGACCGCGGCGACAGTGGCCCGCAGAATGCACCAGGCGTACGCCCCCGGGCGCTTTTCCGACAGCGCCCGGCCCCAGTGGACCTCCACGCACTCCAGGGCCACCTCGACCGTGGCCTGGCTCAACGCCCGGTCTCCGAGCCGGGCCTGCACATAGCGCAGGTAGCCCTCCTCCTGAAGGGCCACGAAGGCGGCGAAGCCGATGCCAGAGCGGCACTGGCACTGGCACCGGCACCGGGAGGGTCGGTTTCGGTCAGCAGTCATCTCGGCCTCCCCACGTCAACTCGGTTGCAGACACGGACAGGTGGCCCGGGCGGCGACCTCAAGAGGAAGCGGTGCGCGCCCTGTGCTGCCAGCCCCTTCGCGGGCATGCAGCACTGGCAACCTGGTCAGCGCCTCGAGGCCGAGCCGCCGCTTCCGCTCCTCGGGGCTCCAACCTGCATCAACAGCGTGACCAGCAGCACCTGCTCGGCGTCGACGCGCAGGCCCCGCAGTGCCATCCACGCGACGACGAGCACCGGCGTCACGTTGCCGCACAACGCCCCGGACGCGGCCAGGACAGCCGCGCGCAATCCCACGGGCTTCCGCGAGCCGCTGCTAGATTGAGGGGCCCGCGAGGGCGGGTAAGCCCGCCTTCGGGCAGTTTGGTCATGCATAGGTGCCAACCTTCTCGTGATCAAACGACTCACGCCCCGGACAGTGGTGACACACCGTCCGGGGCAGCTCCACATAGGAGCCACCGAAAACGCTACCGCCCGCGAACAGCTCCGATGCACCGCTAAGCACTCTCAACTCATGCCGTGGGAAACCATGTTGATTGCCGTGTCTTGCAGTGGTGGCAGAGTCCGCGAACGAAAGCAGGGCGGCCACACTCGATCGGCACTCGGACAACTTCGATCTGAGGAGACGGCGCGTTCACCGGCGCCACGCGCCCCAGGAAGCTCTGGAGCGCCGATGCGCACTCCCCCATGCGCCTGCCAACGGAGCGAACATGCCGTCGGCCCACGCACTGTGCGCTGAAGAATCAGTGCGGAATCAGATCACCGTCTGCACGACTTCTGCGCCTTGCTGCGGATCGCAGCCCGGCACGGCTTCTCGACCACCGGAGCGAAGAGGTCGGACGCCCTCGCCGTCTCCTCGCGCCGGCTCACAGTCACCCAGAGCGTGTCCGCGATCTCTCATGTCTCACCACTGAGAACAGCCCGCCGTAGGAGCATTGCGAAGATTCGAGAGCCTTCGGCCGGCTGACGCCGTGGGTCCACACTGGTTATGCGTCCATCTGCAATCTGGAAGGAGGACGTCATGCGTGGCACTGGAACGATCTACAAGCGGTGCGGTTGCCGGGACCTCCGCACCGGCCGGCAGCTCGGAAGGCTCTGCCCGGACCTCCGCCGCCGCGGCCACGGTTCCTGGTATCTCGCGTTGCCAAGGGCAGCGGCCGTCGACGATCGCCGGTCCCGGCTGCGTCGGGGCGGCTATCGAACCCAGGCCGATGCCGAGCGCGCTCTCAAACGCCTGCGAGACCGCGACCTCGTCGGCCAGGGCGGGCTACTCACAACCGGCCAGTGGCTTCAGCGCTGGTACAACATGGTCGAGCCGCACCTCCGGCCCTCGACCGCCCGCGGCTACCGGCAGCACTTGGAGCAGTACCTCGTGCCACTGCTCGGCCGCGAGCTGCTCTGTGAGCTGACCAGCAACTCGGTCCAGCAGGCTTTCAGCACCATCGTCCGTCGACACCAGAACACGGGCCGGCCGGTCAGCGCCGGCACGTTGCGCCGCGTGCAGGCGACCCTGCGTGCCGCTCTGAACCACGCGGTGCGCAGCGGCCTGCTGGCCACCAACCCTGCTCGCCACCTGGATCTACCGCGAGCACCTCGACCGCACCCGGTGGTCTGGACGGACAACCGGGTCGCGGAGTGGAGGCGGACCGGCGAGCGCCCGCCTGTTGCCGTGTGGACACCCGTGCAAACCGCCGCGTTCCTCGCGTTCGCGAGTGATCATCGGCTGTACGCCCTGTACCACCTGTACGCCCTACGCGGTCTTCGCCGCGGGGAAGGCGCGGGGCTCCGCTGGTCGGACTTCGACGCCTCGGGCCGCACACTCACGGTCGCCCGGCAACTACAGCAGCGGGAGAACGGACGGCTCGAGGTCTGCCCGGTCAAGACGCGGGCTGGCGAGCGAACGATCGCTCTCGACAGAAGCACCATCCATGCACTGAACACACACCGTAGCCGACAGAAGGAGGAAAGACTCGCAGCGGGAATTGACTGGAATGAGTCCGATTACATATTCACCGACGCCTACGGACGTCCGCTGCGCCCGGACTACATCGGCCACGTGTTCCAGAACATGGTGCGCGGGAGTGGTCTGGCGCCTGTCCGGTTGCATGACCTGCGTCATGGCGCGGCAAGTCTCGCCTTGACCGGCGGATCCGATCTCAAGGTCATACAGGCCCAGTTGGGGCACTCCACGATCATGACGACCGCCGACACGTACACGTCGGTCCTGCCCGAGACGGCCCACCTCAGCGCCGAGGCGACGGCCCGCGTGGTCATCGATGCGGCCCGAAAGCTCTCCCGGGGCATCCGGTACCAGTCCACGCCACGCAGGCAGCGCGCGAAGGCCCTGCCGGGAGCCTTGCCGAACCGAGGGATACATAGCTCAGCGTGACACTTTGACGGTCCGTCGCCAGACCCGGGCGCCCCACGAGCGGCCCACTCGCGCCCCATCAAGGACGAGCCGACCGCACGGCCGCATCCTCGTAGGCGCAAGAAAGACCAGGTCACAACGGGTGGCGGACCGAAAAACGGGCTCCGAACGAAATCGGCAGGCCTACGGATTAAAAGGATCGCCTGGCGGCCGGAGGAGCAATGAGGGGCACCAGCAGGTGCGTCGAGGGATTCCGCACCATCACCCTTGGGCTGGAAGAGGGAGATCGGCCGTGATCAAGAAGGTTCTGCGCGCCCTCACCAGGGCTACGTCACAGCCAGGCACGGCGTCCAACGGGCCCGGCGGTCGGCCGCTCTATCGCTGGCGCTGCGAGTGCGGCGCCCAGTCTCGCGACTCCGACATTAAGTTTGACACGGAGCACAACGCCTCGCGGCACCAGTGGCGCCATGGCGTGGATCATCCGATGCCTGAGGTCTACGGCACCGGAGAGACAGAGATCTGGGTCAACCCCTGAGCGCGGCATCGGCAACGGTAAATCACACCGGCCTGGGCCAACTTCCTGGCCGGGCGAGCAAGGTGGACCGCATCGCGCCTGCTCCCCTCGCCCGCCGCGGCTGACACAGGGCTCATCCCGAGCGCTCGCCTGCTCCTTCTCGGCCGGCGCTCCGGCGTCATACCCGAGGGGCTGATCCGCGATGGCCCGGATCACGTCGTCGTGCCACCCGGGCGGCAGCTCGCGGAGATCGGTGCCGAGCAGACCGAGGTACGCCGCCGCGTAGCCGTAGGGCAGCACGCCCGGTTGGGTGCGGCGCGCGGGCCCGTAGAAGGCCTTCTACGGGCCCGCGCAGGGTGTCAGGAGTCGGTGGGGCCGGTCAGGACCGGGATGGCGGGTAGAACGAGCCCCTGAAGGCCTTGGTTCCACATCAGGGAGCGGTGGCCTTGGGCCTGGAAGACGCGGGACCGGTGGTCGGGGTGCGCCCACAGGTGGCGGACCGCTCGGACGACGTGGCCCTTGTTGAGCCGCCACCACGTCTGGGCGGTTGGCGCTGCCCAGTCGTGTTCGTTGGGAATCGCGTGCAGGGAGGCGCCGTCGGGGCCGACGATGTTCGCGACTTGGACGGTGACGGCGCGCGGACGTGCGTCGAGGCTGAGCAGTAGCGCGGTTGCCTGCGGAAAGGCTCGGCGGATCCGGGAGGCGAGGGCGGCGGCCACGTCCGGGGCTGGAAGGTTGAGTAGGCGCCGGTGGCCGGCCAGCTTGGTGACGGGAAGGTGCGCCCCGAGCAGCACGGTGGGCAGCAGTCGGTCCGCCTTCTTGAGCCAGGGCGGTTCACAGGAGAGCGCGGGGGCGCGGCGCCACAGCAAGGGTGGGGTCGGGTAGCGGTGGTCGCGGGGGTTGGCCCACAGGGCATGGATGCGGTCGGAGTCGAGGGTTTCCTCGAACTCGATGGCGGCGGTCTCGGGAACGTGGGTACGGGCTTGGGCGGCGAGGAGTTCGTAGGCGGTGACGGCGAGGGCTTGTTGGGCTTCGGCCTCGCGGTGGAGCGCTTCTTGGTAGGCGCGGATCGGGTCGGTGCGCCGGTAGGGGGCAGGGCAGGTGGGCGCAAGGAGCGGCCGAGGGGTCGGCATAGTCGTCCTTGTAGGGGTTGAGGCCGGGCCGGTGTGCGGCCCGGCCCGGCGTCAGTTGGCGTCGTGCAAAACGCGGTTGGCGAGGTCGCCGATTCGATCGGCGAGTACCACCATGGCGCGCGCCTGGGCAGGTGTGTGGGGGTTGTCGGGCGAGCAGTGCTGGCTGAACCGAAGTCCGAGCTGGGTGAGCTCGTACATCGCCATGGGGTCGTGAGCCGGGATCTTCAGATTCCAGCTGGAGGCGTCAATGCGGTAGAGGGTGCCGGCGCGGTAGGCGAGCAGCAGTCGGTCGGCGGGTTCGTCGCCGGTGTAGTCGTTCGGCAGCAGGTTGTTCTCGGTCAGCCATTCGCAGAACGGGCCGGGGAGGATGAGCGTCTTCCGGGTGGTGGCGGGGGCGTGCTGGGCGGCTTGCTCGGCATAGGCGTGGGCGTAGCCGAGGTGGCGGCTGCCCGTCGGGGTGCCGAGGGTTTGGAGTGCCCAGTCGTAGGCGCAGGCGGCGTGCTGGTGGTAGCGGCGGGCGGTGGGTCCGAGGTCGGTGTCGGCGGCGGCCTGGCGGTGCCGGTCGCGGGCGGCGGTGACGGTTTCGGGGGTGGCGGGGCCCGGGGTGAGGGGCGGTTGTGTGGTCATGCTGGCCTCCGGAGTGTGTGCGCCGCTGTGCGCGACCTGGCGTTGGCGGGGTGCCCCGGCCGGTGTGACCGGGCCTGACCAGCCTCCCCAACTCATTAACTCCGGGGCACACCAAGTGCCGCTGAAATAAAGGAAGTTGTCGGGTGCGAGCAGTCAGTCCAAGCTGAGCAGTGCGGTGCGCTGGGCGAGGTCGGCGGCGCTGCGGCGTAGCGCGTGGGGTCAGTCGGTCGCCTTGGCCGGCGGCGGCACCTCGACGATGCGGCCGAAGGCGGCGGCGATGCGCAGCGCAAAGATCGCGTTGCCGTGGGCGTTGGCGAAGCCCCGGCAGATCGCGCCCTTGGTGCCGGGTGGGGCGAGGGCGGGCAGAGTCGAGTGGCAGACGATGTGCCCGTTGGCGTCGAGGGCTTCGGCGGCGAGTTGCCGCACGCGGCCGGGCGCGAGGTTCATCAGGTTGCCCGGCCGGTAGATGCAGGTGTCGCACAGGCGGGCGAGGACCCGGACCTCCCCTGTGTCGGGGTCCGCGACGGCCGGCGCCGCCTCATCGTCCGGTTCGAACTGCGCTTCGCTGTACTTCACGGTGCCCACCTGGTTGCGGTCGGACTGGCGGTGCGGGTCGAGGCCCGGGGGCGGGTGACTGGCACCCGCCCCCGGGCGGTCGGTCAGTTGTCTCGGCCGCGCAGGCGGTCTTCGCGCTGCTCCCGGACCACGTCGGCGAGGTCCTTCACGGAGCCCGTCATCACGATCTGCTCCATCAGGAGCTCGGCCAGAAGGTAGCGGGGGTCGACCGTCCTTGCCCGTTCGGTGGCGATGAGCGCGGCCGGGATCTCCCCGGCGACGGCGGCGGCGAACCCGGCGAGCGTCAGAGGGGGGGCGACGAAGGTGGTGCTGTCGCTGGCGCAGCGGCGGGCGAGCATCGCCCACAGCTCGCGGGCGCGCGCGAGCTCGTTCGGTGCGATGTAGCCGAGCGCGACGTCGCGCAGGGGCCGGTGGCGCAGTCCGACGATCAGCTCGGCGGTCTGCTCGGGGGTGAGGTCCGTCAAGGGGGTTCCGTCGCCGCCGTTCAGCAGCAGACGGTCGAGGATCGCTGTGAGCCGTTGCGTCTCGGCGTCGAAGCTGCTGTCCTGGACTCGCTCGGCTCGCAGGCTGACGGCTTCGCGGATCGCGGCCCGGTGGGTGTCGGCGTCGGTCCCGGTGACGGGTTCGAACGCGGCGGCGATTTTCGCCCCGCTGGGCGGGGTGGGGATGCCGAAGGCGAGGGCGTTCGCGGTGACGGGTCCGGGGTTGTCCGGGCCGTCCACAGGCATTCCCTCGCTCCGGTAGTGGGGGTTGCGGTCGTGGTAGGCCCACCAGTGTGTGGGGGTCACGAACGTGACGCCGAGGACGTCCACGCCGTGGGTCTCGGCCGAGAGGATCAGCGCGTCCGCGAGGCCTCGGTGCTGGCGCATCGCGTTGTGGCCGTCGCGGGCGTCTTCCGCGTTCGCGCACAGGTACAGCAGGATGCTGGTCGGTCCGGTGCTGAACTCCTCCAGCCGGTGCATCGTGGTGTGCAGCAGGTCGTTGGCGGTCTCCGTCGGGTCCTCCACGTCGCGGGGCAGTGTCAGCTTCTGGCTGAACAGCGGGCGCTCGCGCAAGGTGTCGTAGGTGAGGACGAACACCATGCCTTCGGGGCGGTCGGGCTGGAAGCCCAGCAGGTAGGGCAGTGCCTCGACGGCCTGTGCCGGGTTCCTGACGTCGAAGGCGGGCACCGGGTGGATGGTCAAGACTTCTCTCCGTTCGCGGGATGGGCTTGGGGTGGGTGCGGGGGCCGCCCGGGGGCGGCCCCCACGGCGGCTGGTTCAGCCCGTGACGGGGTCCTGCCGGGTGGCGCGGGCCTCACGCAGGTGCTTGCGCAGATCGTGGAAGCTCGATCCGCTGTTGAAGACGTTGAGGAGGAAGTCCGTCAGGTCCTGGCCCGGGA
The DNA here is from genome assembly GCF_040685395.1 of Kitasatospora sp. NPDC088779. Taxonomy (NCBI): domain Bacteria; kingdom Bacillati; phylum Actinomycetota; class Actinomycetes; order Kitasatosporales; family Streptomycetaceae; genus Kitasatospora; species Kitasatospora sp. NPDC088779. Next base: position 79,105 of record NZ_JBFBHW010000012.1, read on the forward strand.
GGCACACTTCGGCAGCCTGGAGGGCGAGTCGGGACGTGGCGTCGTTGCCGAGTGCCCATGCGGTGAACGCGTGGAGGGCGAGCGGTGCGGCGGCGTGGTCGGTGTAGGCGGCGGGGCAGCGGTGGGCCAGGGCGAGCCACAGCTCGTTCGCGGCCGTCAGCTCGTGGTCCTCGCAGTGCATGAGCCCGGTGTTGAGCACGTCGCGGTACTGGAGGACGAGCAGCAGTCGGGCCGTGAGGTCGTCAGGGGTGTCCTTGGCCTGCCGGGCGCCGGTGACCAGTTCGGCGATGGTGGCGGTCACGAGGTCGATCGCGTCGTCCACGACGCTCTGGTGCCCGCCGGAGCGGATGTCGGCGTGCATGGTGCGCACGGCGGTGTCGAGGGTCGCGGTCATGGCGGCGGCCCGGGCCCCGGTGGCGGGGGCGAGGGACTTCAGGACGTCGCTGCTGCGCGGCAGGCGGGTCGAGTCGAGTGCTGCGGGCGGTTCGGGGATGGGGTGCCCGTCGTTGGGGCCGGTCGTCAGCATCGACCAGTAGCGGGACCGGGTCACGTACACCGCTTCGCTCAGGACCAGTCCCCGGCGGTGGCAGGCTTCGCGCAGGTGGTCGGCGATGGGCTGGTGGGTGAGGCGGGACTGCGGCCCGTAGTCCGGGTCGGCCGGGTCGGGGCAGACGTAGGCGACGAGCCGGTGGATCGGGAACAGGAACGACGCGGAGTCGTCCTGCTGGTGGCCGACGAGTTCGTCGGCCAGGGACGGCCAGTGGGCGGGGTCGGCGGGCAGACCGGTGCGGAGGACTCCGAGCGGCGTACCGGTCGGGGTGATACCGGCGAGAACCACGCTGTTCTCGGGGTGGTAGTCGAACAGGTGCGGCAGCAGGTGAACCAGGCCTTCAGCGCCGTTGAGCACGAGCAGCTTGTCGTTCATGGGTCCCTATCAGGTTTAGTCCGGATTCGCGGTCCGGAGCGGCAACAGGAGAGGACTTCCGTCTTCTTTCTTGACTTAAGTCTATTTGAGGGCGTGCCTGTTGGGCACACCCCAACTCCTCCGAGATTCACGGCGGCCGGGGCGCCGCCCGGGTGGCATCCCGTCGGAACGGGCACCCGGGCGGCGCCGGCCAGCAGTGCGACTACCCCTCGCGCTGCTCGCGAAGGACGGCCCGCAGCGAGTCCGGGACACCGACCGGCGCGCCGATCACCTGGTCGACCTCGGCCAGGGCCACCAGACCCAGCAGTGCCTGCGCGTCCTCATCCCCGGGCTTGGCCTCCAACGCCTGAACCGCTGCCCCTTCGGCCGCCGCCAGGTCGCCGTCGAGCATCAGCGCGGTACCGAGCAGGGTGAGCGGCGCGGCGGCCAGGCGGCGGTGGCGGCCGGTGCACAGGCGTGCGATACGCGCCCACAGCCACCTCGCCCGCTTCACCTCGCCGGGCTCGCAGTACGTCGAGGCCAGGTGCAAGACCTCCCCGTTCTGGACCGCGAGGAGCAGCCGCGCCGCCTCCGGTTCCGTCAGCGTGTCGACACCGCGGCGGCCGGTCAGCACGGCGTCGAGCACCGGCTCGAGATCCCGTATGACCGCCTCGCCGCCGGCCTCCAGTTCCTCCGCGAAGAACCGCAGGGCGTCGGCCACCACGCCACCGCCGTCTTGGTCGTCGCCGCCTACGACGTGGGGGTCCACGGTCGGCCGGTCGGCATCATCGACGGTGCGGGGTGTTCCCGGGCCGGGGTTGCCGCAGGAGGTGTCCGCGGGCAGGGGCCACCAGTGGGTGGGGGTGATGAACTGGCTCTCGATCACGGCCAGGCCGTACCGGGCGCACGCGGCGGCGAGGTGGCGCCACAGCGCGGTGTACCACTCGATGGCCTCGGGGCCGTGGCCGGCGCGGGCGTAGACGAGCAGTGCGATGCCGCGCTGTCCCGTGCTGGTGGGGGGCAGCTCGGCAACGTCGCCGATGAACGCCCGGGCGAAGGACGGCCAGTGGTGCGGGTCCTGCGGGATGTCCGCGACGATCATGCGCAGGGGCTCGCCGAACTCGACGAAGACGATCTGCCTGGCCGGTTCCCGGCCGAACGCACCGGCGGCGAAGTCGGCCAGATCGGCCGCCTCGATGGTGAAAGGGGTGTTCTCGGACATGGCGGTTCCTCGTTCCAGGTGGGGCCGCGCCGCCGGGCGGCGCGGCCAGGGTGACGTGGAGCGGCTCGCGGCCGGCCGGGGGCCCGTGAGCCCCCGGCCGCCGGGTCACGCCGCGAGCAGCAGGGCCTTCGCCGCGTCCTTGAGCGGGCTCTTCTGGTCGTGCAGCAGGGTGGTCATCGCGAGGTTGGCGCGGTGCTCCTGCTCGGTCAGGGCCTCGGGGGTCTTGACGGTCCGGAAGTAGTCCTCGAACTCCACGACGGCCTGGAGGGCGGCCCAGCGGGTGCCCCGGATGTTCTCCTGGGTCGTCGCCTCGGCGAAGAGGTGGTGCAGCCGGTCGCGGCGCTCCTCGTAGGCGGCGACGATGTGCTTGCGCGCGTCCTTGCTCGGGGCCCCGAACAGCCGGGTGATCAGCTTGTCGAACTCCTGGTTGGTCATCGCCTGCTGGTAGAGGGCTGCGGCCTCGGCCTCCAGGGCTGCGGCGTAGCGCTCGGTGAAGCCGAGGGTGCGGCGGGCCTCTTCCAGGTCACTGAGGGCGCTCTTCGTGTGGCGGATCTTCCAGACGCGGTCGGCCTTGCTGACGGCGAGGTCGAGGGTGTTGGTGCACACCGCCCGCACCGGGGTCTCGACGGCGACGGCGGCCGAGCGGCCGTCGTGGCTGTTGGCGAACAGGGTGTAGAGGTCGATGCGGTCGGCCGCGCCCTCGGGGTCGATGGTGATGCTCGGCGACATGACCGACATGAAGACGACCCGGCCGCCGTCGAGCGCACCGGCGGTCTCGTAGGTGACGTGGCCGCCGCCGACCAGCTCGTCCAGGAAGGCGAACGCGTCGCGGTTCTGGATGGGGGTCCAGGTCTTGCCGACAAGGCCGCCGACCCAGTCGCCGGTGTCGTCGCGGAAGGTGCCGAAGCGGCCGGGGATCTTCTTGCCGAGCTTCCCCCTGTTCATCGGCAGGATCGGCAGCTTCTCGACCTGCCAGTCCAGCTTGGCGAGGTGCAGGACCTCGTCACTGGTCTTCGCCTCCTCGGTGACGATCCCGAGGCCGTGCCAGGCGGGCTGACGGTGGGAGTAGAAGGCCGCCTCGCCGGTGGTGTTGTCGATCGCGCCGAGGTCGGCCCGGCCGGTGATGACGTCGCTGTCGCGCATGGGTGTCTCCTGTGAGGTCTGCCCGGATTCGCGGTCCGGACGGGCAACGAAGCTGACTTCCGTCTGCTTTCTTGACCTAAGTCTATTCTCGGGCGGGCGCCCTTGGGCACACCCTTCGAGGGGCGAAGTTCGGGGACTTCCCACCGGCCGACGGACGCCCGACAGCCCTTCCCCGGCGGGCGCCGAGCCCGAGTTCGGAGGGGGCCTGAGCGGCCGAGGCCGCTGGACGCCAACGAATCAAAGTCGCAGGAAGCAGCAGTTCAGCGCACTCGCCTGGATCTCGCGGCAGTCCGACGTCGATCGACCTCGGGACACGAACGGAGTAGCGGGGCGGGTCGCTATAGAGGTTGGATCGGCACGCAACCGGCCGCCATCTGTGCCGAGTTGATCCATCACCTCGACAACGCCGCCGACCCGCGCAGCGCGCCCGCTACGTCCCTCAGGAGATTCGCATGAAGTTCCTGCCCTCGCCGGCCAACGTTCTCGCCCAGAGCCGCCTGTCCGGCCCCGAGGCCGCGTTCCTGGCCACCCTGGTGCTGGTGCTCGCCGTGCTAACGCTGACCGGCAAGCCCGTTCCGGAGCCGCTGATCGTGCTGGCGACCGCGTCGAGCGGCTTGATCACCCGCGGGCACCCTGGCGGCCGCCGGCTCGACGGACGGGCGCGCTGATCGTGGGGCGCCACACCAACCCCGTCCCGGCGGGCACCGGCCCGCGCCTGCGGGCGCTCGCCCTCGCCCTGCGCCGGTTGAAGGAGGCTGGCGGACTCACCTACGCCGAACTCGCAGAACACACCGAGGCCCTCGGGATGCCCAAGGGCGCCGCGACCCTGAGCCAGGCCGCCGGCGGCCACCGGCTTCCCCGGCTCGGCACCATCGTCGCGTTCGCCCGCGCGGCCGCGGACCCTGCGGACGCGAAGGCACAGCGCGAGGCGGCGGTGCAGGGCATCCGCGACTTGTGGAAGGCGGCGGCCATCGAGCGGGCCGCCCCTCTGGCCTCCGAGCAGGCCCCGACTGCTCAGCGATACCGCCGAGTGCGTGAGGTTGGCGGACCGGTGGTCGTGCGGATCAGGAACCCCCATCCCAGGCGGACCTTGGCGAATCTGGCGCTGGGGTTGAGGAAGATGCGGGCCCGGGCGGGTCAGCCGTCGCTCAAGGCCATCCAGGACCTATCGGATGCCGCCGGGAACCGGGTAGCGAAGAGCACCATCCAGCTGATCCTAGCCGGGCGCGTTCTTCCGACTCACAATCAGCTGGTAGCCGTCCTCGACGCCTTCGACCATGCTGCGGGGCCCGGCCGAGCTGCATCCCACAGTCGGCGTAGTCGATGGATCGCGGTGCGCGACTCCATCGAGCGGCGGAGGCGAAGGGCTACCGTCAGCCCTCAACTCGCCTTCGGGTGCCTCGACTCGTTCGTCCTGGAGGTCCGCGAACGCCGCGAGCGCGAGGAGGAGATCCTGCGCAAGGTCGGGAAGCTCAGCAAGGACGGCGAGGCCATCAGCGACGACGTGGACGACGAGTACCGCCTTGGCGTGCCCGATCAGTCCCCGACCTCATTGTGGCTGCTGAACGATGAGGAGGTGGCCGCTTGGGCGCATGAAGCCCTGGAGTCCGGCCGATACGAGGACGACCGGGACCTGCGCGCCGAGCTGCGCGCCCTGGCCGACGGTTAGCTGCTCGCGCGGCGGTTGCGCAGCTCCAGCCCTGCCTGCTTGGCGTACCGGGTCACCAGGGCGGGGGCCAGCCCGGAGGCGTCGGAGATCCGGTACACGGGCACGGACCGGTCGGGGTAGGCGGCGACGACACCTTCAAGGCGCATCTCGCGCATCCTGGTGGCGGTGTTGTCGATCACCTCGAGCGGGTCGCGCAGCTGGTCGAGCAGGTCCATCGGCTCCGGTTCGGCTTCCTCGACGGCCGCGAGCGCGGCTCGCAACTCCTCAACGGCGGCGGCGAGCCGCGCTCCGGGGCTCGCAGTGCGGCGCGGCTTGCTGCGCTTCGGCGTCGCGGCCGGCTCCTTGCCGCTCATCGGTGCTCTCCTTCGGGCTGTGGTCCGACCGGGGCCGGGGGTCGTCTATGTCTATCAGGGGGTGCGGGGGCTGGCGAACAGCGCGGCGTGCCCGCGTCCTGCCGGGCAGGGCGCGGGCACGCCGAACGGGTTCTACAGCAGGGGGCCGATCGCCTCGATGGTCAGCTCGATCATCAGGTGGGGGCTCTGGCCGGGTGGGCGGCGTACGCGTTGGGTGAGGTGGCCGAGCACGATGACCTGGTCGTCGGCGTGCAGTGTCTCGGCGATCTTGTGCGCGAGGTCCCGCCAGGCGATGCAGCGCAGGGTCAGGTCCCGGGCCTCCGGGTCGCGCGGGCGGCCGGGGACGGCCAGCAGTGGGCGCTGCTGGAGGGTGAAGGTCGTCTTGGCGAGCCCGCCGCCGGGGGGCTCGTACAGCTCGGGGTCGCGCAGGATCCTGCCGATCAGGGTGGTGTGGTTGGGGAGGTTCACCGGCCACCGGCCAAGCGTGCGGTGTCCAGGTCGAGGGGGTCGGTGGCGGCCGCCGCGTCGAGGCACCGGGCGATGTGCAGGAAGTGGCGGGCCATCGCCATCGGGTGCGCGCCGGTACGGGGCCACGGGGGCAGGTCCGTGATGGGCAGGGCAAGGCGGTGGGCCTCCTGGCGCAGGCTGCCGACCCAGTCCGGCACTCCCGGGGGCAGCGCCCCGGCGCGGTGGCACATCCGCGAGAGGACGGTGTAGTCGGTGTCCCCGCGCCACGACCACAGTTGGGGGCTCGGGGTGTCCTCGAGGAACCACCGGAGCTCGCAGGCCAGCCGGTCGCGGCCGCGCACGTGCGGGTCGCGGCGGTCGAGGCGGCCGTCTCGCAGGGGCAGGTGGGCGACGCCGGGCCCGATCGCCTGGGCGGGGTCGATGCGGGCGCGCCCCATGGATCCGTCGATGGCGTAGTACGAGGTGCCATCCTCGCGCAGGAGGGCGACGCTCACCGAGGTGATGGCATGGCCGTCGTCCAGGCAGGTAATGCTGGTGAAGACACGCATGGGGTACTCCAGTCAGTGGGTTAGCGCGAGGTGGCCGGCGCGCGGCGCGGCGGGCGTGCCGAGTTCGAGTTCCTGCATGCGCCGTTCCAGGAGGTCGGCGCAGCGCTCGTAGGCGTCGTGGACGGCGTGGTCGCGGTCGGCGGCGAGGTCGTCCAGGGCGACGCGGATGCGCCAGGCGAGTACGTTGTGTGGGGAGGTGTAGCGGGTGCGCTTGGCGGTGTGGTCGTCGCGGCTCACGCGCTCGGACAGGATCATCCAGCGGCCGCTGTAGGCGTAGTAGTGGATCCGCAGGGTCCAGGGGCTGGAGGTGGGTTCGGCGTAGGCGAAGCGGACTTCGCCGATGCCGGGCACCCACGTCCAGTCGCCGTCCTGGGCGTCGCGGTGGAGCGGGTCGCCGTCGGGGGCGAGGACGGTGAAGCTGCGCGGGTGGACGTGCTGGAGGCCGCTGCCGTCGGGGGCGCGGAGAACGATGCACTCGTCCAGCTCGCCGAAGGGCCCGCCGGGGTGGCCGGCGCAGTCCTCGTTGGCGGTGACAGTGAAGGTCCGGCCGTGCAGTTCGGTCTTGCTGCCGTGATAGACGGCCCTGATCGGCTCCACAGGGGGCGCTCCTGGTCTGGTGACGGGTCGGAACCGGATGCGGGGCCCGGCGGCAGGAAGGCCTGCCGCCGGACCACTCAGCTAGCCGTGCTCCGGGGCGAAGGGGTCGAGTAGCTGCCCGTTCTCGTCCGTCGCCGGGGTCCAGTCCATGAGGTCCTCGGGGTGCACGTGGCTGAGCACCAGCTCGTCGTCGCGCAGGAGGTTGTACAGGTGCTGCTGCTCGCCGTTCTCGTCCGCGTACGTGTCGCAGGGGAGCGTGCCGGGGCGGGCGGTGAGCATCTGGTGTCGCAGGGACTCCACTCGCCCGAGGTACTCCACGGTCGATCCGTCGTTCAGGGGCGGGTGGGTCCCGTTGCTGAAGGCCATCGGTTCTCCTAGGTCGGGCCGGGGGTTCGCGGCCCCCGGCTGGCGGTACCAGCCTCCCGCAGAAATAGACCTAGGTCAATAAAGAAAACTTCAGTACATCTAACTGGGCTTGGTGCGCTCCTCAGCGGCCGCCAGGTGCGACGCCAGGGCGCGCTCGACCAGTCCATGGACCGCGCGCAGCGCCTCGTTCCAGCCCCGCGCCCACTCGTCACCTCCTCGCTGCTGCCCGAGTTCGGCGATGGAGGTGAGCGCGTGGATCATGGCCGGCAGCGGCAGGAGGACGACGCTCGTCGCCCCGTCGTGGCCGTGGATCGGCTCGACGTCGACGGCGTGGTCCCAGACGACGGTGGAACCGCGCTCGCCTCGCCAGCGGGTGACGCCCCTGGACCCGGCGGCGGCCGAGAAAACGCAGCCCTCCGCCACCACGCCCACACCGGAGACGCCGGAGACGTCGATGTCGCGGCGCAGGACGTACGGGGTGGGGGGCTCGGGCTGGAACTCGGCGAACAGCGCCGCCAGCTGTGCCACGAGGCCGCTCACGCCGCACCCCCGGTCGAGGTGTGGGTGCCCTTGGGGTCCTTGCGGATCGCGCTGCCGTCCTGCGGCAGGTCGCGGCGGCCGTCGGCGAGGTCGCGGAACCGCGAGTGGGGGCGGAAGCGGGGGACTCGACGCGCGGGCACGACGATCCTGCCGCCGGTCTTGGGGTTGCGGGCGTTGCGGCTCGCGGTCTCGACGGCTTCGAAGGTTCCGAAGCCGGTGACGGCCACCGGCTCGCCCTCGACGACGGCACGCACGATTGCGTCGAGGACGGCCTCGATGGCGCGGGCGGCGGGCTGCCGGCCTCCGAGCACGGGGGCGATGCGGTCGATGAGGACGCGCTTGTTGATGGTCACGGGTCTGCTCCTGCGGTGGGCTAGGGGGTGGTTCCGGGCCGGGCGACGGTGTGTGGTCACGTCGCCCGGCCCGGGTTCGGGGACGCCTACGCCGCGCGCGGCGCGGGCGCCGGGGACGGGCCCGGGGAGGGATTCGGCGGGCCGACGGCGGGCTTGGCCGGGGCCGCCGGGACGGTGCAGCCCGGGTCGGCGGACTGGGAGGTGGTGACGGCGGGGGCCGGGGAGGGGCCGTCGGCGCTGCGGGCCATGGCGGCACCGCTGATACTTCCGAGCACCAGTCCGGCGAGGAGGGAGCCGACGAGCAGTGCGGTGCCACGCATGGCGGTGGGCGTCCTTTCAGAGGGGGCCTGACCGGCCCCGCCGGGGCGGGGCCGGTCAGGCGCGGGGTCAGCGGCTGGAGGTCGGGCGGCCGGGGGTGACCGGCACGCTGGTCGGGGTCGGGTCGGTGCTCGGGTTCGGGCTGGGGGCCGGGCTGGCCGCCCCCGTCGGGGACGGGGACGGGGCCGGGACGCAGGCGCTCGGGCCGCCGGTCGGGGACGGTGCTCCGACGGTCGGGGCCGTCTGCACGTGAGTGACGGTGACGGTCACGGCCGGGAGCGGGGCCGGGGCCGAGGCCGGGCCGTTCTGCTCACCGGTCTGCGCCGGGAGGGTCGGGGCCGGGCTCAGGGCGGGAACGGTCGGGATCGGACTCAGGGCGGGAACGGTCGGGGCCGGGGCGGTCGGGGTGCTTGTCAGGACCGGGGCCAGGGTCGGCAGGGCGGGGGCCGTCGGAGTCTCGGTGCCCAGGTGCACGGGGGTGGCCGTCAGGCTCGGCACGATCGGGGTCTGAGCGGGCTGGGCGCCGGGGGCCGGGGCGGCCGCCGGGTGGCTCATCACCAGGGAGCCGGTGATGAACCCGGTTCCGGCCAGGCCCAGTGCCACGAGGGTCCGCACGTCGAGGCGCAGGGTGAGGGTGCGGCGGGGGCGGGTGCCGTCCTCGGTGCGGGTCTCGTCGGCGGGGGTGGTTTCAGTCATCGGGCTATCTCCTTCGTCGGGCCGGGGGTTCGCGGTCCCCGGCTGGCAGGACCAGCCTCGCATAAAACAGACCCGAGTCAAATAAGATGACTCCAGTAACTTTCAGTGCGGGGCAGGCACTCAAAGCGCCTGCCCCGCAGCTGAGTTGACCCCTAGCGGGACCGCAGTCCGTGAGCGGTCTGGTAGGCGTACAGCCACGTCAACGGCCCGGTCAGCCCGTCCGCAGGCCCGAGGTCGCCGACGTAGTACTCCTGGAGCGCCTGCACCTTCCGAAGGTCCAGCGCCTCCATGTCCTCGCTCGGCCCCACCCGGTACGGCGGACCCCAGTCGCCCGCCTGGAGCCAGGTCTGCAACTGCTGGGCGTAGGAACTGTGCGCGCCCAGCACGAAGTGCTCGCGCCCCGGGAACGGCGGGGCCGGAACCTGGAGCTGCTGGCCGGCCTGGATCCGGTCCGGGTCGGCGATGCCGTTGAGCGCGACCAGCTGCGCCACCCCGGTCTCGAAGCGCCCGGCGATGGCGCTGAGGGTGTCGCCCGACTGCACGGTGTAGACGCCAGCGCTGTCGCCCGACGGCTGGGGGTCGGGCGTCCCGCCGTCGCCCCCACCACCGCCGGGCCGGGGCGCGCCGCGCTGCACCCAGGAGTACAGCTCGTCCCCCGGGCACGACGTCGGATAGCCGTCCTTGTGGCCACGGACCTCGCCGCCGGCGCCACCCTGCGCCCGGCAGTACTCGACGGCGTCCACCAGACCGTCGAGCATCGCGTCGGTCGGCGAGGTGATCCCCGCGGTGCCGACCATCGCGCAGACCGCGTAGTGGCCCGCGTTCAGTGCCGGGTTGCCGTTCGCGCCGTTCTTCCTGTTCAGGCCACGCCCCTCGAACACGTACCCGTGCGGGCAGACGACGAAGGAGTAGGCGATGTCGATCCAGTTCTCGCTCCGGTTGTCGAGGTGGGAGCGCTGGATGTCGCGCACGTGGCCGGCGCATCGGCCGTGGTCGCCCAGCAGGCCGCCGGGCACGGACGAGCCCTCATAGTGGATCTTGACGCCGCGCGTGGAGCTGATGCGGGTGTAGGCGCCGGTGGGCGCTGCCGCGCCCCACTCGGAGCGGGAGACGAGCTTCATCGGCTCGCCTCCCGCCCGCGGTCGGCCCGATTGCTGATCGGCACGATTTCCTCCCCTGGTCGGGTGGTTGGTGTGCCGGGACGCTAGGCCGGGCCAGCCGTTAAGGTCGCGCTGTCAGGCGGCGGCCGTCTCGGTCAACACGCCGTCCTGGTATCCGAATCGACGCTCGCACAGCCGCTCACGCACGACGAACAGCGGGACCAAGCCGCCGCCCTCGGCGGGCGTGGAGCCGACGAGGTAGCCGGACGCGACGACCATCACCCACTCCTCGGGCTTCTCCAGGGTGAACCCGACCGCCACGGCAGAGTCCTCCGCGACGCGGCGCTCGCCAGCGCGGCGGGCATTCGGCCGGGCAATGTGCGGACACAGCATGAGCGCCGCCTGCGCGCAGGCCTCGTGCATCGGCGGGTCCGAGTAGCAGCCCGTCTGCGCCGACATCGGGCCGCCAAGGAACGCGGCCGGCCCCTCAAGCGGTGTGCCGCACAGCGAGCACCAGTCCGCGAGGGCCAGCCGCAGGGCGGCCTCGCCGTTGATGACCACGAAGTCGACGCCATCATCGTGCACGTTGACGGCGGGGATCGGCAGGCCTCGCTTCTCGTCTCGCGGCCGGGCCGCCAGAGCGGGGGGCAGGTCGGTCAGGTCCTTGTTGGTCATCTGGTCCTCCGGGAGGGCCCGTTCGCGGCGGGGCTCGGCAACAGGGGGTCCGCCAATTGGCGGACCCCACCACCCTCCCCACCCCACGCAGAGGCGGACAACAGCCTTACCTCACAGGCCGGATGATGCCTTCGGGGGCCTGCCCGTCCTCGTCGAGCAGGTCCTCCGACACCCAGTACGGCTCTATCAACCGCGAGTCGGAGAGCGTCTTCCCCGGCCCGTACCAGACAGTCTTGAGGTGCCCGCCCCGTTGGTGGGTGTACTGCCTCCAGCCCCCCGCCGAGCCGTTGCCGCCGGTGCTCGGGGCGGCGCTGCGCCGCGCTTCCTGGACGCGCACCCGGGCGGCCCTCAGGCGTGGGCCGAGCCGCCAGCCCAGGCGCAGGAAGCTTTCCGGCTTGTTCCAGCGCCGCTGCTTGCCGGGTTTGGCGGCCTTGCCTCGCGGCGCGGGCGGAGCCGCGATGTCCGCCTTCGAGGAGCACAGGTAGACGGCGACCTGCAGCGCCCTCGTCACGATCGCGCGCTGGGCGTCGGTCGGCTTCTCCTGGCCGCTCTTGCGGGCGATCCTCAGCGCGAGTTCCTCGGCGGTGAACTTGTCCCCAGTCCGAGCGGGGATCGACAGGTGGCAGAACTCCAGTACCGGTGTCGTCCCGCCGGGCGGAGGGGGCAGCGGGGTGCCGTCCTCGGCTAGCGGCTCGCAGATCACGGCGACGGCGATCTCATCCATCCGGTGGTCGCTGGTCAGGCACAGCAGCTTGTCCGGGGTGCGACGCCCGCTGAAGAGGATCGCCAACAGCCGCCCCTTGCCACCGTCTCCCACACTGAGCTCCATCGCGGGCGGCTCAGCGAAGACCACCATCAGGTTGGGGTGGCGGGCCAGGTTGCGGAACAACTGCCCCGGCAGCGTGCCGAGCCGGTACGTCGCCAGCTCCGACGCCATGTCGGGGTGCATCGCGGCGACGTTCTTCCCCTTCGCCCACAGCCGCCACAGCGCGGCCAGGGTGACCATCTGCCGCACCTCGGACAGGCTCAGGATCTCCTGCGGCACAGTGCTGAGCAGCACGCCCCCGTTGATCGCGTAGTCCGGCACTTCACCGAGACCGACGCTGTGCAGCACGCGGTTGGCGGATGCCAGCTCGGCACCGACCTGCTCAGCCACCACCGCAGTCGCCCGGCCCAGTTCAACGTCTTTGCTCGCCATGTGTGTTACTCCCTGCCCCCTTGGGCCCGTCGGGCCCGACTAAGCCCACACTCACCAAGGGCACAGAACCGGACAACAGCCTTAGAGCGCACAAGAGTTGAGCATTCTGACCGAAGGGGACACTCCTGGACGACGCCGCCCAGCCACAGCCGGCCGCGACGACGGACCAGCCCCTACAGCTCCGAGCCCTCCACCAGCTCCGCATCGACCACCGCGGCTTCCTCCTCCAGCTCCGCGGCGAACTCCTCGCGAATCTGCGCCAGACGCACGGCCAGCCGCTCGACACCCCCTCCCCGCTCCCCCGGGGCCGCCGGAAGCTCGCCACCGGCCGCCGGCGCCACCTCGATACGGGTCTGCGCCGCCCGGCCGAAGCTGTCCGGGTCCAGGCACGCGAGGAGGAACTGCGCCGCCCGCCAGTCCGGCTGGGCGAAGTCCCGCTCGACCTGCACCACCCGCTCGCCCGTCTCCGGATCGCGCACCGTCCGCGTGCGCTCCCGCACCACGTGACCGCCGCTCGCCGCCTTCCGCACGAGCAGCACCAGCTGCGCCTTGCCCTCGCTGCGCGCGCGCATGAACCTGTCGCGGAACTCGCAGAACGACTGCTCACCAGCCCTGGCCCGCAGGCCGGCCTCCCGCCGCTGCTGCTCCTGCTCCGCCCGCTCCAGCCACCGGTACACGGTGCTGGGGTGAATGCCGGCCATCGGCGCCGCGTCGCTCACTGGAACGCCCGCCCGGACCGCGTCCAACAAGCGCTTCTCCACCTCCGGATCGAGGGCGGGACGGCGACCGCGGCGGCTACTCACGGAACCGAACGTACGACTACACACAGGTCAACGGCTTCTTGAGCCGTTGCGGGAGCAGGAGCCCACTACGGCGACCGGACCCGGGCTCGGCACCGAGGCGACTCCCCCGGCGGCCGCGCTCCCATAAGTGGGTTGCAATATCTGGTATCGACCCCCCATTAAGCAGTATTGAGACCCCTATTCTGCCCCGAGCGACAGGCACCTCCATAAGATCCGGTTGCTTAATTCTATGAATTTGACTCCGCAGAAGCCTTCGGGCACTGCCCGCAGCGCCGGAGATCCGAACCAACGGATCGCCCGAACGGAATCGAAAACGTGCAACCTTGCACGCCTGGCCTGGAGTTTGCGCATCCCGCAGGGGTACGCAGGACATGACCGCAGGCTGCTTCTGGCATCCCGGAAGGTCTGCTCGGCTCGATATCGAGACGGCGCATAGGGGCCGCACGCTGGGGTGATTCACGAACGCGGGAAGGTGATTTTGCCTGAGCCCTGCGGAGCACTAGTCTTCAGTGCACGCAGAACGGGCCACCCGGTGCAAGGGTGACCCGTTTATCCCGCTATTCAGCCAGAGATTGAGCAGAAAGGGAACGATGCCCATCATGGCACAGTTCAAAGGCTCTGCGCCGCCGTCTGCGGTGGACCGGCCGGTGACCTGGCGGGACCTCGCGGTCTGCGGCCACGGAGCACTGACCACGGCGAGCCTGCACAACCAGGTCGGGTGGCCGACGGCCACCTCGGCGGTCATCGGGCTCACCGGCCCGGTCCTGTGGTCGCTGCTCCGCCACCGGTAGCAGACCTGCGGCCGCACGCCGGCTGCGGCAGCCCGCCCGCGCGGCGGAGCAAACAGGCGACCTACTCGCGTGAGTAGGTCGACGTCGAGCCCGGGCGGGCACTCCGTAAATTTACGGAGTGCCCGCCCGGGCTGTTGTGCCTTCGGACTACTCCCAGCCGAGGCTGTTGACGATCTCGTCGTAGGCGAAGCCGGTGGCGTCGCTGAGCTCATACGGCAGGATCGCTGCGGGCATCGTCACTCCGGAGGACTCGCTCACGTAGACGCCCCGGAACGGGGCGCTGACGGTGCTTTGGCGAATGCCGTCGAAGTCCTCCCAGGCGGCCACCACAAGCGCGTCGTCCGGCATCTCGCCCAACCGGCTGCGTAGGAAGGCTACCCGGACGACCCTGGTGTCCGTGACCGGCACCTGCGGAAGGGCGACCACAGGAACCCGTCGGCCGGATTCGTCGCTCACCGCAGCCATCACGGGCCAGCCGAGCAGAGAGCCCGCCATCCCGTCGAGGCCGGCGAAATCTACGGCGACCAGGTGCTCGTCCGGCATGAGTGAAAGGTGCTTACGCAGGTCCCGGACACGCAGGACCTCATCAGGAATCTCAAGGGGAACGTTCGGCAACATCATGGCGGGTCTCCTCAACTATCGGCGACCGGGGTTCGCGGTCCCGGTCTGGCTCTGCCATCCTCCAGCCCCTTCGACAACGTTGGGCACAACTCGACTGCTAGATAAATGAGTTGTTGGCAGATGGGCGAGGGCATCGGCACGGCGCGCTGGGTCTGCGCCGAGCGCGCCAGTCAGGTGGGTGGCGGTCACCGCGGTGTGGTGCGTGCGGGAACCCCGGCCCTGCGCATTCGGATCGGCTGGCCGGCCACCCTGGTCCTCATCGGCTCACCGGCCCGCCCATGTCGCTGCGGCGGCCTACATGGAGACCACCGCCTCACGCGAGGCGGTGGTCTCCAACGGTCAGCACGCGGGGGTGCATCCTAGGAACGGTTCCTAGGATGCACCCCCGCGTGTTGGAGCCTCGGGCTACTCCCAGCCGAGGTTGTAGGCGATCTCGTCGTACGCGGTGCCGGTCGCGCCGCTGAGCACGGCCGGGAGGACAACCACCCGAACCGTCAGCCCGGAGGCCTCGTTGATGAGGTCGCCGACCTCAGGAGCGCCGACCGTCGTCTGAAGGGGGCCGTCCTCGGTCTCCCAGACCGCCACCACGGGCGCACCCTCGGGCAAGTCAGCGAGGAGCCCGCACAGGAGCGACACCGTCATCGCGTCCTCGTCGTCACCGTCCACCTCCGGGAGCGCGACCACGGGGACCCGTCGGCCGGACTCGTCGCGTACTGGGGCTTTCACCGGCCATCCCACCCGAGTGCGACCGGGACCGTCCTGCCCGGGGCAGTCGGCGACGACCAGTAGATCAGCGGGCAGCACCCCCAGGAGGGCACGGAGGTCTCCGATCCGGATCGCGGTCGCGGGGAGCTCCAGGGGAACGTTGAGCATCATCGTTGGTCTCCTTGTTCAGGCGGCCGGGATTCGCGGTCCCGGTCTGGCCCTGCCATCCTCCAGCAGCGTCGGCCGCCTTGAGAACAACTCCCGTGCTAGATAAGGGCGGTGATGAGATAGAGGCGAGTAGATCGGCGCGGCGCACTGGGTCGGCATGGAGAGCATCGGGGTGACCCTCACGGGGTCGTGCGCACTGACCACCGCGAGCCTGCACGCCCAGGCCGGGTGGCCGGCGGCCACCTCATCTCTCATCGGGCCCAGGGGCGTCAACGCCCAGCTGGGCACCAGTGACGTCACTGGCGCCCGGCTGGCCTGCTGGGCCTTCGGGTCAGTCCAAGCCGAAGCCGTAGACGATGGCTTCGTACGCCCGGCCGGTCGCGCCGGTGAGCACGCCGGGCAGGACCACCACCCTGGCCGTCGCCCCGGTGGTCACGTTGGTGATCAGGTCGCCGAATTCAGGCGTTCCGACGGTCGTCTGACGGGGACCCTCCGGCGTCCTCCAGGCCGTCACCACCGGCGCTTCCTCCGGCAGGTCGGCGACGAGCCGGAGGAGGCGCGACACGGTCATTCCGAACTTGTCGGCGGTGTGGACCTGCGCCAGCGCAATCACCGGCACATGGCGGCCGGACTCGTCCAGCACTGACACCTTCATCGGCCACCCCAGCCTGGTCAGGCACGTGCCCTTCGGTCCGGCGCAGTCGCCGACGACCATCAGGTCATCGGGCAGTACCCCGAGGAAGGCGCGGAGGTCGCCCAGCCGCAACGCGGTCGGGGGAAGGTCCAGCGGAACCCTGAGATTCATCGGTCGTCTCCTTGGTGGTGGGTGGCCAGGGTTCGCGGCCCCGGCCTGGCCCCGCCATCCTCCCGCGTGGACGGCCTCCTTGGGCACAACTCCCGCACCCGGTCAGGAGGGTGAGGGCATAAGTGCGAGAACTTCGGAACGACGGGCGGGGTCTGCGTGGAGCGCGCCGGTCAGGTGGGTGGTCACCATCGCCGCGCCGTGCGCGCGGGCACCGCGCAGCGTCATGCAGGCGTGCTGGGACCGAATCAGGCACGCCGCGCCCTGGATGTCGAGGTGCGCGCCGAGGGCGTCCACGACCTGCCGGCCCAGCCGTTCCTGAACCTGCGGCCGGGCGGCGAACTCCTGCACGAGACGGGCCAGCTTGGACAGGCCCACGATCCGGGCCCCCGGGGTCGGCAGGTAGGCGACGGTGGCGTGGCCGGGGAAGGGCAGCACGTGGTGTTCGCACATCGCCACGAAGGGCACGCCGACGGCGGCGATCAGCCCGGCCCGTTCCCCCTCCGACGGGAAGGTGACAGCAAGGTGCCGGGCCGGGTCCAGGCGCACGCCAGCTGTCAGCTCGGCAAGGGCCTTGGCCATCCGCCGGGGGGTGGCGGCCGTGGATTCGGTGTCGCATGGGATGCCAAGGGCGGCGAGCAGGCCGGCGGCGTGCTCGGTCGCACCGGTCAGGTCGATGGTGTTGGTGGGGTTGGTCATCGGTTGCGTTCTCCAGGCCACAGCAGCACGTGCTGCCGCATCGTCAGGTTCCAGTTGCGGCCGATCACGTCGTCGGCCAGGGACCGGGCGACATCGAGGGTGCGCTCGGCCGTCGTCCCTTCGGGCATCACCCAGGTCGCGTGCGGGGGGATGTGGAAGCGGTCGACCAGGTCGGCGATCTCCTCAAGGTCGTCCGGGCCGGAGGCGACGAACTTGAACCGGGCGCGGCCCCGGTGGGCGAGGTCGGCGAAGACCTCCAGGGCATCCGGCTTGATCCGCCGCTCCTCCGGCATGCCGGAGTTCGTCAGCTTGGGACTGACGTTGAAGGCCAGCCTCGGCACGCCGAGGCTGACGGGCTGCGGCGCGAAGGTGCCGTTGGTCTCGATCTCGACGCGGCGGGTGGTGTACCGCAGGACGGCTATCAGCGAGCGCCAGGCGTCGGTACGCTGGTGCAGCAGCGGTTCGCCGCCGGTAATGACGACGATCGCGTGCGGGTGCGCGGCGGCCCACTCCGCGAGTTCGACCACCGGGACGCGGCGGATCTCCTGGCGCAGGTCGTACCGCTTGGCGTCCCAGGTGTACGGGGTGTCGCACCAGTCGCAGGCCAAGTTGCAGCCGCCCAGGCGCAGGAACAGGGCCGACTGGCCCGCCGTCGGCCCTTCTCCCTGAATGGTGGGCCCGAAGGTCTCGGCGACGGGCAGGCCGGCGTCCGGCAGGACGAGGACGCTCACGGGGCCGCCGTCCAGGAGGCCGCGTTGACGGCGGTCTCGGACACCCCGACATGGGAGACGTACGCCCCGGCGGCGCGGGGCAGAGTGTGCAGGGCCTCGGTCGCGACGCGGCCCAGCAGTTCGGCGACGGCCTCCACGCTCGGCCAGCCGAGGCCGGCGGCGTGCTGCTCCTGCTCGGTCGGGTCGTCGGCGCCGAAGCGGAACAGCTTGCTGCCCTGCCCGGCGAGGACCGGGGCGAGCGGGTCGGTGGCCCCGAGCATGGTGCCGTGGTCGAGGAAGGTGTCGATCCACTCCCGCAGGACGCGCTTGAACGCGCCGAACTCCACGACGGTGCCGGCCGCCAGCACCGGCGCAGACACGGTGACTTCGACCAGCCAGGAATGCCCGTGCAAGTTCTCGCACTTCCCCGCAAGGTGCGGCAACCGGTGCGCCGTCTCGAAGTTGTGGCGGACGGTGACGGCGTGGCTCACAGCTGCTCCCCCGCGTCGGCCAGGTGCACGACCGCGCCGGCCTCGCCGTCCTCAGACACCGCGGTCATCGTCACCCGCAGGCCGACGCTGCTCAGGTGCTCGGCGAGGGTACGGGCCAGGGTCTCGCACGAGGCCGCCCCGCACTCGCGGGCGCCCGGGCCCCACCAGCCGCGGATCAGGTCACCGAGGTCGTGGAACTCGGTGTCGCGGTCGTCGTGGGCGACGGCGACGCTGACCGTGATGTGGAACAGGTGGCGGTGCCGGGCCCGCAGGTAGGAGCGGTGTTCGGGCGCGGCGGGCCAGTGGTGGAATCCGGGCAGCTGGACCTTGGCCCAGACGTTGACGGGCTGCTTCACGAGGATCGTGTCTCCGGTTCGGTGAGGGGCGGGTAGGACGGCTGGCCGAGCAGCTCGTCGCGGGCGGTGCGAGCGAGGCGCCACACGGTGGTGGTGGCGTCGACGGTCTGCGCGCACATCAGGCAGCAGGCGGTGCGGCCGCGGGTGGGGTGGGCCGGCTGGTCGAGGTCGTACGCGAAGCCGCGGTCGATCACGCCGACCTTGCGCAGCAGCGCGGAGTCGACCCGTACGTCGGGCCACCGCAGCGGGCCGAGCCAGGTGGAGGAGTCGCAGGAGTCCGGCGGGACAGCCAGGCACCACTCGTTGACCGTCAGGCCGAGGACGTGCACCCACAGACCGGGGTACTGTCGGTGCCGTTCCCACAGGGTGTGCAGCAGGCGCAGCCGTACCGGGGCAGGCGCCTGGACGACGTTGCCGAAGCAGATCCGGTCGTACTGCTGGGCGAGCTCGTCGAAGTAGTCCCAGCCGTCCACCAGCGGGTGGTAGACGGGGATCGGTGTGAGGCCTTCGCCCTCGAGGCGGGCGCGGGTGCGGATCTTGTTGTCCCGGCCGCCCTGGTCCAGCTCGATGTAGCCCCACAGCCGGTCGCCGTGGCGCTGCACCAGTTCGACGTAGCGGGCGTACAGGTCATCGAAGCCGTCGATCTCCTCCGGGGCCAGGCGCAGGGCCTCGTCCATGGAGACGCCGGGGTGGGCCCGCTTGTACTGGTTGGTCAGCCAGAAGATCCCCGAGTCGAGCAGGACGCGGTGCCCGGCGTCCAGCAGGGCGACCAGCCGCCGTTCGTGGCCGGCGGTGAGCAGGTCGTTGGTGGCGAGCAGCACGTGGTGCGGGTAGTGCTCGGAGTCGCCGGCGGCGAAGTACAGGTGCCGGTCGGCCGGGTCGAACGCGCCGCCGCCGGTGCGCTTCGCCGGGCTCATCGCTGCGCCCCTTCCAGCGCGGTGCCGCCGGGAGCGCCGGTCAGCTCCTGGACACGGTGGGCGGCGTGCCTCCAGCAGGTACCCAGCGCCGTCGCGGCGTCCGCGCACAGCCGGGCGGCGGCCTGGTAGGAGTCGCTGTCGCCCGGGGCGTAGCGGAAGCCGGCGGGCAGGTTGCCAACGCGGCGCAGCATCGCCGTCTCGATCCGCTGGTGGTTCCAGCGCAGCGGCGCCAGCCAGGACGAGGAGTCGCAGGAGTCCGGGGCCAGCGGCAGGCACCACTCGTTGGCGGTCAGGCCGAGCGCGTGAATCCACAGGTGCGGGTACCTCTGGCGGCGCTCCCAGATCGTGTGCAGCAGCCGCAGCCGCACCGGGGCCGACGCCTGGACGATGTTGCCCACGCAGATCCGGTCGTACCGCTCGGCCAGCTCATCGAAGTAGTCCCAGCCGTCCACCAGCGGGTGGTACACCGGGATCGGCGACAGGCCGAGGTCGTGAAGGGCCGCGCGCTGCGCCCGCTTGTGCAGCAGGCCGCCCTGGTCCAGCTCGATGTAGCCCCACAGCCAGTCGCCGTACGTGCGGGCCAGGTGGATGTACCGCTCGCGCAGTTCCTCGAATCCGTCGATCTGCTCCGGGGCGAGCGCCAGGGCCTCGTCCATGGAGACGCCGTGGGCCCGGCTGTGCCGGTTGGTGAGCCAGAAGATTCCGGAGTCGAGCAGCACCCGGCAGCCGGCGTCCAGCAGGTCGCGCAGCCGCCGTTCCTCGGCGTCGCCCATCAGCTCGTTGACGGCCGTCAGCACATGCGGGCCGGCGTTGAACTCCCCTCCGCCTGCGGTGAAGTAGATGGGCCGCTCCGACTGGTCGAAGGTGCCGCCTGCGGTCGGCAGGATGGCCGTCACGACTCGTCCCGGAGCGTGGGCGCCTCGCCGCTGATCCGCTCCCACTTGTCCAGGAGGTGACCGGCCAGGTACCGCTCGGGCTGCACCATCACCAGGCGCCGACCGGCGGCCCGGTCCGCGAACGGGGCGAGCGGGGTGGGGTAGGGCAGGAAGAGGCTGCCCTCGATGAGCAGCGGGGTCCACTGCGGCCAGCCGTCGAAGACCTCGGCGACGACGAGGCGGTGGTCGCCGAGCTCCCACACTTGCCCCGTCTCCACCTGGTGCTCGGGCTCCCCGACAGTGACGCCGGCCAGGGCCAGAAGGTCGCCGCGGGTGGGCTGCTCGGACTCGGCGGCGCCGTCGTCGTCCGCGTCGTCGTCCGGGCCGCCCGGGGTGACCTCGGCGAGCATGGCGTCGATCTGGGCGTGGTCGAAGCCGGTGGCGGCGAACAGGGCCGGGTCAACCTGCTCCAGGTCGGACAGCATCGCGGCCAGTCCCTCGCCGTCCCAGCCGCCTTGCGTGGTCAAGTGGTTGGAGGCAATCAGGTACGCCTCGGCATGGGCGTCGTCACGGGAGGCCCAGCCGCGCACGACCGGGACAGTCCATGTGCCGTCGTCGGTGACGACCACGCCCTCCGGGGCCGCCTTGCCCGCGTCGCGACGGCGCGCGAGGGTCTCGTAGCGGCCGTGGCCAGCCACCAGCCGGTCGGTGCGTTCGTCCAGCAGGCCGGGCTCGGTGAAGTCGAACTGCTCGACGGAACGGTCCAGCCCGTCGTCGTCGTGCCCCTTCGGGTTTCGGGCGGCGGGCCGGATCTCGTCCAGCGGCATGTAGTCGATGTAGCGGGGGGCTGCCATGAGCGGGGAACCTAGGCCGCCGCCCGGGGTTAGGTCGCGCCGAGCAACTTCCCGCGCTGAGGTGGGGGTTCAGTCCCTGGCCGTGCCAGCGAGAGGCCGGCGCGGGTACCGGGAGTGGATCGGGCCGATCAGGCTGAACGGGTCGCCGAACTCGGCGACCAACTGCTCGTAGATCGGTGTGCCTGCGTCCCCGGCGGGCCGCGCTGGTGCCAGGTGCACGGCAGGCTGGAGGGCGGGCGGCCGCTCGGTGAACCAGGGCGAGCGAGGCGCATCGGGCGCGGGGTCGTACGGGCTGGTCACGGTGTTCCTCTCAACATGCCTGCGATGGGCGGACGTTAGATCAGCCGACGGACAGTGGGGACGCTGTGCTGGCCTTCTCTCCCCGGCCAGGCGCGCGCGGGGGAGCGCCTGGCCGGGGAGATTGATGCGCGCAGCGTTTGGCGTTCTTACTGGCTTCCGCGTACCGGCGGGGCTCCGCGCTTGGCCGCGCGCACCCGGCGGACCTGGGTGTTGCCGGACGTGCGGGACCGCTTGGTCGGGTAGTCGAGTTCGTGGAGTGCCGGCCGCTCGCTGGGCGGGTTGTCCCAGAACGCTTCGAGCTGCCGGACGCGTCCCTGATGGTCCGGTTCGGGGTCCTTGAGGCGCCCCGCGGTGCGCACGTACTCCCACTCGCCGTAGGTGTCGGGCGGAACCCCGTCGAGCAGCGCCCGGGCGACGTTCTGCGCCTTCTCGGCGGTGGACTTCTCGGCGCGGTGCCGGTCGTACTCGCCGAGGGCCCATTCGATGTCGGCTCTGTCGGTGACGAGGGTGTACGACTCCGGGGAGCGGCCAGCGGCCTCGGCCTGCGGCATGTTCCAGCAGTCGATGCGGGCTGGGCAGAAGCGCTTGCAGATCACATCGGTGCTCGGCCCGGACCGGTCCCGGGGCAGCGCGGTGCCCAAGTCGAGAGCCGTGGCGATCGCGGTCAGCCGGCCGAGCGCCCGCCGGGCGGCCCGCTCGTCGAACGGGCGGGTGAACTCCTCGTCGTTGCCGCTCTTGCGCTCGAAGTAGATGATCCTCACCTCGGTCACCACCTCGCCAGCGAGGCGCAGGGCGAGGGCGTACAGCTGCGTCTGGTCCCACTCCGTCTCCGGCGGGCCGTCGCCGCCGACGAGTGCCCACTTCCAGTCCCCGGCGGTCTTGTAGTCGTACAGGACGCCGGTGACCGGGTCGTACTCGTCGTAGCGACTCGGCCGGTCCAGGCCCGGCAGGGTGACGGACTGCTCGTACAGCCGCCAGGGGTAAAGGGCGCGCCGGCGGCGGGACACCGAGTCGTGGATCAGGGTCCCGGCCCGGGCCGCGCGCCGGTCCACAGGGGCCGGGACGTAGCCGGGTGGCGGGTTCTCCCGGTACCAGATCGCGCGGCGGCAGGAACTGGTGTCGGAGGCGCCGATCGACCACTGACCCGGCTTCTTGGGACGGCGGGAACGTCGGCGGCGGCCGGTGTGCTCGGACGCCGCGAGGTCCTCGTCGAGCCGGGCGTGGGCCGCCGCCTGGGCCCGTTCGAGGAGCACGTCGGCGGGGTCGCGGCGGTAGCGGGCGCAGCTGGTGGAGGGGTGGCCGCCGGAGCGTTTCTGTCCCCGGTGCGCGTGACGGGGCGCGCCGCACTGGCAGGGAAGCGGGCTGGGCCCGATGAGACGGGCGGCGGCGAGCGTACGGGCTCGCTCGATGGGGAGCTTCATGAGGTGTCCGTGTGGGAAGGCCGCAGGGCCGCGCAGACAGGACGCGGCCCTGCGGGCGGGGTGGGCAAGGAGGAACGGGCTAGCCCTCTCGGGCGTCCTCTCTGCTCCACACGGTGGTGTCGGGGTCGAGCCTGACCAGCAGGCCGCCGGCCTCGACGTGCTCAGCCGCCTCGGGGTGGGACCCCAGCGCCGACACGACGTAGGGGCGCAGTTCGTCGAGCAGGACTGCGAGCTGCGGGGCCTCCGTCTTCTCAAGGTCGGTCCCGGTCGCCTGCCGCCACCGTGCGGTGATCTTGGCGACGGTGGTGCCCATCGCGGCGGCGTAGGCCTCCAGCTCGCGGCGCAGTTCGTCTGCGGTGGGCGGCTGGTCGATCGGTTCCGCCTGCGGTGGTCCCGCTTCCTTCTCCGGCGGGCCCTGCTCGGTGGCGCCCTCGACCGTGTCGGCGGTGGATGCGCTGACCACCGTGCCGGGGATGACCGCACCGGGTTGTCCCTGGGAACGAGCCTCGCGGCGGCGCGCTGCTCCGGCCTCGCGCTCCATTTCGCGCTGAGCGGCGTCGGCCTGCTCCATCTCGGCGTGCTCGTAGATGTTCACCAGCTCGCGGGGAAAGGCAATGCGCCAGGCCTGCGCCTCGGCGACCTTGCCGATCATGTGGGCGCCCATCGTCGGCCACTGCCCGGTCAGGACTCGCTTGCCGGTCTTGTATCCGTCGCCCGTGACCGGGTCGTTGCGCCACTCGTCCTTGCCGACGGCGAATTCGGAGAAAACGGCGACGGCTTGGGTGACTGTCTCGTCCCCGGCGATGCTGCGGTGCTCGATGCGGCACATCGCGGCGGCGGGCGGGTGATCGTGGAGCCACACGTCCACCCAGCGGCGACGGTTGATCCCGTCCTCGCCCACGACCCACCACTTCGGATCGTCCTCGGGTCCGGTCCAGAACGGGCCGACGCGCCGGATGAAACGGCCGGTGCGCTGCCCGGTGTGCCGGAAGCCGTCGATCCCGGTCTGCGCGGTGTAGTACAGCTCGTCCTGCTTGTTCACCTTGCGCTTGCGCTGGATGTAGTAGATCTCGCGGCGGAACGGGTCCAGGCCGGTGCTCTTGCAGATGTGGAAGAACGCGACGAGGTCGTGCGTCGGGGCGTGGGCGAGGCCGATCGTGGCCATGGCCGCCCGCTGGGCCTTCGTCCAGAAACGCTGCTCCTGGGTAATCTCCAGGACCTGGTCGGCCGTCTCTATGGCCATCTCCGCGCGGTTGTCCGTCAGCGGGGTGACCGGCTCGGCCTTGGGCGGTGGTTGCTGAGTTGGTGCTGTCACAGGTGCCTTCCTTGTCTCCGTGGCGGCACCGGGGTTCGCAGGCCCCGGTGTGGCTGCCTGCCTCCACCCTCCCGCTGGCCCGGCCTACGTGGGAACACTCACCACGTGGCCAAATGGGCTGCGGAGAAGGGAGATTAGGAAGTGTGGCCGCCGGGCCCGCGGGTTGCGAAGCCGCCCGGGTCCGCGTGCTCCCCTTGATAGGAGACAGCCCCGAAGGGCGTGTTGCCAGAGCACGCGGCCGGTTGGCCCGGCGGCCACATCATCACTCTAAGGCAGTGCCGGCCGCAGACACAGGGCCGGTGACCATGAGGATGTTCGCGGTCGTCTCCCGGTGCTGGCGGGTGCGGGGCCGAGTTGCGCTCAGAGCGGCCAGGTAGCGGCGAGCGCGACGCTGGCGGCGGCCAGGTAGCCGGTGGTGACCCGGTAGCGGGTCACCAGGCCGGCGCGCGCTGCTACTCGCGTGGCGGCGGCCGTTCGTCCCTTGACAGCGCGGCGGGCAGTCCCGCGAGGGTCAGCCCCGTGACGATCACGCTCGGGTCCATCGGCGGCGTCCACACCTCCCGCACGATCATCGCCGTTCCGAGCAGGAACAGGATCAGGTCCCTGATCGTCTTCCAGCCGGTGATCTCGGTCCATCTGGTCCTCCGTCGGTGTCGTCGTCCAGCGGGAGGCTGCTGGTCGTCCGGGTCCCGGTCCACAGCGGGGGACGGTAGGGCGCGGAGGGGGCTACCGTCGCGTCGAGGTGGCTTGCAGCTCGGCGACGGTGGATTCGAGCTCTGCGATCCGCCGGGCCAGTTCGACTTCCCGCGCGGTGCGCACGGCGATCTCCTCGCGGGCGAGGGCCAGTTCCGCCTGCGTTTGGCCCCAGGCCTCGGCCATCTGGGTGCGCAGCCGGGCGATGTACTGCTCGGCGTCCACGCTGACAGGCTCGGCGGTCTGCGTCATGGTGGCGGGTTCTCCGTTCACTTCGTCGCCTTGGCGGTGCCGTCGACGGGCGGCCGGGTGCATGCGCTGGCGGCCGTCTTCCGCAGGTGCTGAACGCCTGCCCTCAGCAGGGCGGCTTCGGCGAGGGTGAGCCGGCGGCGGTCGGCGGTGCCGAGCAGGTGGTCGAGCTGGTCGGGGGTGGGGCGGTTGGTCATGCTGTCTCGTCTCCGCTGTCGCGCTGGTGCGCGTCGTCGCGTCGGGGCACGGCAGCGTCCCACATCGGCGTGGTGAAGGTCTCCGGGTGGCGGGGAGCGGCATCGGCGGGAGGCGGGGGTTGCGGCAGGGCGAGCTGCTGGCGGGCCTGCTCCACGACTTCGACCTTGGCCGCCACGCCTTCGGGGGTGATGCCGTGGCTGCGGCGGATCACGTCGAGGGGGTCCGCTGCGGGCTGCGCTGCTGCCGCGCGGAGTTTGCCTGCGGCCGGGCCGGCCGTGACGGTGACGCGGGTCCGTTTGACGTGGGCGATCCGTTCGAGGTGGGCGGCGCGGGCGGTCGCCCGGTCGGGCGCGTTGTGCAGGGTGACGGGAGCGGTGTCCCCGACGGCCAGGCCGTGGATCGCCTGCGTGGCAGGGGCGGTGAGGCCCTTGGCGGCAGCCGGGTCGGCGTGCCGGTGCTCGATGGGATCGGGGACGAACGGCTCGTGCAGGAGCATGTCGATGATCTGGTCGAGGCCGTCCGGGGTGCCGGGGTCGATGTCGTACTCGGCTGCGCGCCACTCCAGTGCGGAGGTCGGGAAGATCGTGATGTGGTGTCCGTCGGATCGCTGCTGGCGGACCTGCCAGCACTTGGTCGGCCCGATGGTGATCTGGTCGACGGCGAGGACTCGGTACTGCTCGGGCATGGGAACTTCCCTTCCTGTCAGATGCGGAAGCACCAGAAGCCGACGGCCCCACTGTTGTTGGCGTTGACCCCAACGGTGAAGCCGGTGCGCGAGGAGTCGGTAACGTGCCAGCCGAGGATCGCCTGCGTCCACCGGAAGCTGGCGATCGGCACCATGTCGGAGATCATCGTCGGCCCGTAGCTGAGCGACGCCCTGTTCCAGTTGTCCATCTGAACGGTGCCGGTGAACAATCCGCGATCCGGGTCGGCGTACCAGTAGTTCGGGAAAGTGCCCCTGTACTGCAGGGCGGGGTTGTCGAGCCACAGTTCGCTGGTGGTGCCGTCGTCGTTGTACCGGCCGAGGTTGGCACCCCACTGCTGGGCGGTCACGTAGCCGTGGAGTTTGTCCTCTTCGAGGTAGACGAGGGCGGCACCTTCGCTGGCGGTCATCCTGACCGCGCCACCCCACGGCTTCTGGGTGTCGGTGCGGATGGTCTCCAGGGCGGAGACGTAGTCGGTCAGGTAGAGGCGGTAGGCAGCCTGCTGCCCGCGCGCGGGGAAGGTGCCGCTGTTGAGCCCGATGTACGCGGATCCGTTGTTCCCTCCGACCGCGTTGATGAAGGCGTAGTTGGAGCCGGTGGTGGGGAAGAACCTGATCTCGGGGAGGCCCCCGCCGGGGTTGATCTCGATGCGCTGGCCGGTGGTGCCGCTGGACAGGCCCCCGATGAGCTTCACCTCGCCGGTGGCCGCGGACACAGAGACGGTCCTCACGCCGGCGGCGTTCCAGGCTTCGATGCCGCCGGAGTTGATCTCGACCCTCGCGCCCGTGTCGGAGGTCTTGATGCGGGCGGACACCGTGACGTCCGCGTTGAGCTTGCCCACGGTCAGCTTGCTGGCGGAGACAGTGCCGATGTTGGCGTCCTGGATGGTGGCGAGCGCGATCTTCGCGCCGATGATTGTGGCGTCCGCGAGTTGGGCCGTGCCGATGATCTGGTCAGCGAGGTCGGACCTGATGACGACGGTCGGAGCGGCGGAGGCCTCGGCGGATGGCCGTGAGGCGTTGCCCGCCCGGTCGCGGGCGACGAACTTGACGTAGTAGGTGGTGCCGTAGGACAGGCCGGTGATCGGGGCAGCCGCCGCTCCGGCGAGCCGGTCGACGATCGTCGCCGCGCTGGGGGTGAACCCGGCCGCAGTGGAGGCGTGAACCTCCAACTCAGCGAAGTCCGCTGGCATCTCCTCACCCTGGGAGCCGCGCCCGTCCCACACCGCGCGGACAGCGCCGATCAGCGAGGTCACCACGGGCTTCGACGGCACCGGGGGCGGCGTGGTGTCGCTGGCGAGGATGATCTCCTCCGACAGCCGCCAGGTGGAGGAGTTCCCGGAGGCGTCCACCGTGCGCACCCGGGCCTGAACGCGTTGCCCGGCAGGAAGCTGGTCGTAGTGGGTGATAGTGCCGTTGACGGCCTGCTCCGGGGACCACTGCGGGTCCCGGCCTCCGGTCGCCAGGCCGGGCAACAGGTAAGAGACGTAGTAGTTGCCGGCATCGTCGTACACGGTGCCGTCCTGATTTTGCGTCACCTTGGGCCAGGACACCGCCAGGGCGGCGTGCTGCTGCCCGTCCCGGTCCAGGTAGGCCCAGGAGCCGAGCAGCACCGCATCCGGCTGCTTCGGAGCGACGGTGTCGTTGCGGTCGCCCAGCGGCGGCAGCGGGGTGCGGGAGGCGGAGGCACCGCCGTTGGTGAGGGCGTCCAGCTGCCGCTGCACCCGGATGCGCTGCTCCACGAACAGGTCGGCCAGTTCCAGGCTGCTGGTGGGCAGGCCGCTGTCGTCGTAGGTGGTGGCGATGGTGCGCACCCGCAGCGGCTCCAACGCGGCCGGGCTGGTGCGCCGCTGGTCGTAGCGGATGTAGTCCCCGACGCGGTAGTCGATGCCGGGCCGGTGCTGGGTGGCGGCCGGGTCCAGCTCGATGGTGAAGCCCTCGGCCGCCGCCGCCATGCCGCCGAGTGTGACGCGGGCCAGTTCGGCGAGGGTGGCGGCGTCGGTGATGCCTCCCCGGCCGTCGAAGGCCTCCCGGCGCCCGTAGCGGGCTTCGACGGCCGGGTTCACAACTTCGGCCAGGGTCCCGGAATCACCGGCGGCCAGCAGGTAGGAACGCACCGAGCGACGTGAACGCTGCCGGGGCCCCTTGAGGACGTCCCGGCCCAGGTACAGCACGATCCCGGGATGGTCCGCGGCGCACACCGTGTCGGGCACGTAGGCGCGCAGCCGGTAGCCCTCCATCCGCACGTCGGCCCACCCGGCCCCGGTGATCGAGGTGACGGTCTTGAGCAGGTCTCCGCCAGCGTCGTACTGGACGGTGTACGTGGCGGGCCAGGGGCGGCCAGCGCTGTCGACGGCCGAGGTGAAGTCCCACGTGATCTCGGGCAGGGCGCCGCGGGCCTGGGCGCGTTGCAGCAGGGTCGCCAGGATCGCGCCGGGGGTGGCGTTGACGAACGGGAAGTGCGGGTCCAATCCCTGGACTGGCTGTCCCGGGGTGTGGCCGACCGGGTAGATCACGGCGCGGTCCAGCAGGGCGAGAGCGCCCCGGCAGCCGACCTGCACCAGCCGGGCGTCTCCGCCTCCGTCTGCCGGGTCGTCGCCATCGTCCTCCAGCAGGTAGCGCTGCGGCTGCTCGACGCCGTCGATGACCAGGGAGATGCGCGGGTCGTCACCGGCCAACAGGGCGGCGCCGAGGGCGTTGCGCGGGTAGGTGAAGGTCAGCGCGCCGGCGCCGTTGTGTTCGGCCTGTGTCTTGAGGTCGGCGGGGTAGGGCAGCAGCCCGAGCAGGGTGCCGCTCGGGCTGAAGACGCGCAGGTGCACGGCCACGGTGTTCTCCGGTCAGGTCAGGTAGGCGCGGCGGCCGGTGACGGCGAGCTGGGTGTTGACGCCGGTGTTGGTGCCGGCCAGCCGCACGCTCGGGGGGCTGCCTGGTCGGCCGGGGGCCAGACGAAGGACCGCGGGCCCGGTGAGGGTCAGCCGCCCGGGGTCGGGGACGAGGCCGCCGCTGCCGGTCAACTGCCAGGTGGCGGCGTCCACGGTGAGGGCTTGCCCGGCCGGGATCTGCCCGGTGTAGGTGAAGGAATCGCCGTCGCGGCCGGTGCCGTCGGTGGTGTCGGTGACGGTCGGGGCGGTGATCGGCCCGGTGATCAGGTAGGCGAGCTGTTCCATGGGCGCGGTGGCGTCGGCAAACGCGGTCAGTGCCAGGTCCTGAGGCACGGCCGCGCCCGCGGTGCTGGTCTGAGTGCTGGTGTCGGCGGACACCCAGTACCCGGCGGGCACGGTGACCTCAAGGCTGATGCGCATGCCGCTCTGGCCCAGCGGCGTCGGGGTGAGCGCAGAAAGCACTTCACCCTCGCAGCGCCGGACCTGGCCGGCGGCGGTGCGCCGCTCGAAGGTGAGCAGCCGGTGCGGGCGGGCGACCATGCGCAGCAGGTCCTCCCACGCCGCTTCGACGTCCTGCCAGCCACCAGACTGCGGGGCCAGCCACAGGGCGAGGGTGAACTTGCCGGGGCCGAAGTGCTTGGGCCGCCACAGCTCCCCGATGCGGTTGGGCACGGTGGCGTTGGCGCCGACCACGACCGGGGTGGCGGTCAGCCCAGCGCGGTACTCGACGTCGCGCACCAGGCCGTCGGTGAGGTCGTAGCCGTCCACCAGCCAGCGTTCGCGGGCCATCAGGCGCTCTCCTTGTCGAACAGGCCGAAGCTCGCGAGGGCCCGCAGCCGGTTGTTGACGGTCTCGCCCGGCGTCTCGGGCAGCGGGTTGGTGATGTACTGCACGATCGCACCGGGCGAGATGACGGTGCCGATGCGCTCGCCCTGGCCGCCGTCGGCGATCTGGCCGCGGGCGGCGTTGATCGCGCTGACGGCCGATCCGCCGCCGAGGCCTCGTACGGCCTGCGGGGTGAGGACGCCTTCACCGGGGCTGAGCCGGGCCAGGGTGGAGTCCTGGCCGGGCGCGTAGCCGGGCACGACGCCGCCGGTGGCGTAGCCGCGCACGAAGTTGAGGACCCCGTCGACGGCCTTGTTGACCATGCCTCGCAGCACTCCGCCCCACGCGGTGTCGGGCATCCAGTTGAACCAGGCCCGCACCGGGTTGAGTGCCTTGCCGAGGGCGCCGACGGCCCAGCCGCGCAGTTGGTCGACCGCGCCGTCGACGAGGCCGCCGAGGGAGAAGCCCTGCACGGGCGCGCCGCCGTCGGCGAGACGGCCGGCGCGGGCGGCGTCGTTGAGGGCGGTGATACCGCCTTCTCCGCCGAGCTGGCGCACGGCCTGCGGCACGAGCACGCCTTCCCCGGGGGAGAGCATGGCCGGGACGGTGTCACGCCCGGGCGCGTAGCCGGGCACGACGCCGCCTCGGGCGAACCCGACGGTGAACGAGGGCAGCTTGCTCAGGCCGAAGGAGTCGGCGATCCAGTTCCAGGCCTTCCGGAGCCCGCCGTCGTACACGGTGTTGACCATGAAGCGGATCGGTGTCGCGAAAATCCCCGACAGTTTGCCCCAGGACCAGCTCACGAACGAGACCATGTTGTCGACCACGTAGCGGACACCGTCGGCGAGGCCGCTGAACGCCCCGTTGACGACGCTGCGGAACCACTCGGACTTCTGGTAGGCCGTGACCAGCCCCAGCACCAAGGCGGCGACGGCAGCGACGATCAACATGACCGGGTTGGCGGACAGCAACACCAGGGCTCCTCGTACAGCGCCGATCGCGTTGGCGACGAACATGATGCCGCCCGCGACGCCGGCTATCGTCAGCAGCGCCGACACGAAGGCGCCCATGCCGGGGATCGACAACAGCACCTGCACGGCCGAGGCGACGGCCTGGATGACGAACAGGAACCCACTCAAGGTGTTGCCGAGGCCGCCGAGCTGAGCGGCGATGCCGGCGATCGAGGTGAGCAGCCCAACGAGCTGGCCCCACAGCTGGCCGTTGCCCAGCGCTCCGGCCAACTCGACTACTGCTGGCAGGACTTCGGTGCGCAGCCGGGCGATGAGCGGCGCGAGTGTCGGGTTGTTGGTGAAGTTGAACCAGGCGACGCCGAGGGCTACGACCAGCCGACCGATCTCCTGGAGGACGGGGACGGTGTTGGCGAAGTACCCGGCGAGCTTGGCCTGCGTCTCCCCTTCGCCCGTGAGCGTGCGGAAGGACGTCGCAGCGGCCGACAGCGAGTTGAGGAGCTGCTGTCCGGCGGGGACGGCGGCGCGCCCGATGTTCAGGACACCGAGGCCGATGTCCCGCAGGATGCCCCACAGCTGCGCCCCGGTGTCCCCCGCGCGCTGGAAGAACCCTTCGAGCTGGCCGCCGTCGCGGCGGGCCTGGATGAACGCGGCCGCCAGAGCCATCCCGCGCTCGGTGCCACGAGCCAGCCGCTCCAGCAGCGGCGCGGCGGCGACCGTGATGTTGCGCAGGCCGTCAGCCGCGCTCAGACCGGCGTTCGCCAGCGAGCCGATGACCCTGGTGTTGGTCGAGGCGACCTGGGCCAGGTCCGCGCGCCACGGCCCGGACGTGGCCATCTCCGCGCCGCGCTCGGCGGCCTGGCCGAGTACCTGCCCGGTCTCGCCGATCGCCCCGTTGAAGATCGGCAGCAGGGTCAGGCCCCGGCTGATCGCCTTCTCCAGCGGCGGCAGCAGCGCCTCCTGCGCGGTGTTCCGCAGCCCGCGCAGGGCCGGCTGCACCGTGCCGGAGATGAACTGGGCGAAGCGCCGCCCCGCTGGGGAGAGCGCGTCGAGCGCCTGCTCGGCGGCACTGGCGGCCCCGGCGGCGGAGTTCAGCGCCTGGGACTGATCCCGCACCGCGCGGGCGACGTCCCGCTGCGCGTCCGCTACTTGCTCGGCGGAACGTTTCTGCTGGCGCTCCGCTTCACGAACGGACTTGTCGAGGTCGTTGTGCGCGTCCTGGACCTCGCGTACCGCCTGGACGCGGGCACGGGCGGCCTGCTGCTCCGCGTCCTGGACGCCCCGGACCGCGTCCTGCTCGGCTTCCTGGGCGCGGGCGAGCTGCTCCTTCGCGGAGGTGACCTGGTCACTGCCCTCGACGCCCTGCTGGTTGGCCTTCTTGACGTCCTCGGCGAGCCGCTTGTTGCGGGTCCGGACGTCCTCGAGCTGGTTGACCGCCTCCTGGTAGGAGATCTGCGCTTCGCGCCGGTCCGTCTCCGACGAGAACGGGGAGACGTCGACCTGGTTGAGCCGGGAACGGGCCTGCTCCAGGGAGAGCAGCGCTTTCTGCTCCTCCAGCGGCCCGCGGGCGGCGTCCCGGTTCAGGTCCTCCAGGGTCCGGGCAGCCTGCTGCCGGGCGTCGTTCAGCGCCTGCTGCGCCTGCGCGGCGGCCTGGTGCGCGCGGGTGACCGTGAGCTCCGCCGCCGCCAGCTGCCGGTCGGCGGTGGCGACCTGCGCCGCCGCCTGCTCCTGGACGTCGGCCAGCCGGCGCCGGGACTGCGCGACCTGCTCGGCGCCACGAAGCGCCTGCTCGTCGCTGTCGCGCTGCGCGGAGCCGAGGCGGCGCTGCGCGTCCGCCACCCGGTCTGCGGCAGCCTGCCGGGCCTGCGCGGAGGCGGACGACGCCCCGGCGGACTGCTTGTCCGCCTGGCCGAGCGCCTTGACGGCGGCGCCGATGCCGGAGAACGCGGCCAACAAGGTTCCCGCGCCCTGGACGGCGGCGCCCGCCGCCCCGGGAAGGGCGCCGAGCAGCCCGACCGCGGGCGCGGCGGCCGCGCCCATCGCGAACAGCCCGGCGGCGACCTGGGTGAGGGCCTGGCCGAGGGCGAGCGCCCCGGAGGCCATCGCGGGCAGGCGGGCCAGACCGGCGACGGTGGAGCCGAAGCCTTCAGCGGCTTGGAGCAGCCCCCCGCCCTCGCCCTCGCCGCCGGCGGAGGCACGAGCGTTGAGCGGGACGTCGACCGGCCGGGACGCCAGCGTGCGAAACTCCGCGAGGCGGGTGGTCGCGGCGGCGGTGTCGACGTCGACCCGGACGCGCACCGACAGGCCGGCCAGCGCCTCCTTGACCCGAGCGCGCAACCCGGCCGTCTCGACGTCGAGGTCGACCTTGACAGTGGCGGCGGCGGCCTCGACGGCGGCCCGGACACGCTGCCGCAGCCCGCCGGTGTCCAGGCCGACACCGACGCGCACGTACGCGGCACGGGCGGTCGCCGCCCGCACCTTCTCCGCCAGACCGGACGTGTCGGCATCGACCGCGACCTTGATGCGGGCACGGACGGCCCGCGTAGCCGCCTGGACGCGCTGGCGCAGCCCGGCGGTGTCGATGTCGAACGTGACCTTGATGCGGGCGCGGGTGGCCTGTGCAGCGGCTTCGACGCGCTCACGCAGACCGGAAGCGTCCGGATCGAGCCGGATCTTGGCCCGCAGGTTGCGCACCGCCGTGTCGACGCGGGCCTTCGCGTCCGCCGCGAACCCCGACGAGTCGGCGACAACCTCGACAACGAGACGGCCGGAGTCGATCTCCTCAGCCACGGCCGGCCGCCTTCCCGCTGCGGCGCAGCACGGCGACCGCACGGGCCATGCCCTGCTCGTCCCGCTCGCGCGCGCGGCCAGCGCTCAGGTAGGCCGGGCGCGGCAGCTCGACCGGCCGGCGCAGGCGGTGCTCCGCCGCCAGCACCGACACCAGCTCAACCAGCTGCGCCAGCAGCTCCTGTGTCAGGCCCCAGCGATCCGCACCGACCTCCGCCTCGTCCCGGCGCAGCAGGGCGTCGGCAGGCAGCCCCCGCATCAGGGTCAGGAGGCGTCGGGTGCCGACGAATTGAGGGTCACCGGGCCGTCGCCAGACGCCTCGGACGTCGAGCTGGTAGTACCGCTGAAAGTCGGCCTCGAGGTCGTCCCAGCGCTCGAAGGCGTCTCGGACGGCCCGATGAGTTCCCCCAGGCCGCCACCGCCCGCCAGGTACTTGGTCCAGGCGTAGCGCACCAGCTCCAGGATGTCGGAGTGGCTGGGGCGCTGGGCCATCAGCCGGGCGAAGCCGTCCTCGCCCAGCAGTCGGCGGCCCATCTCGGCGGCGGCCGCGATCAGGTCGGACGGCAGGCTCGGCTCCGAGCCAAGCACGTCCACGATCAGGTTGGCGGCCTGCGTCTGCTGCTCACCCTGTGCCTGAGCGGCCTCCACCAGCGAACGCAGCAGCAGCGGCAGGTACGGGATGCCGATCAGCGGCTGCCACACCTCCAACGGCAGCTCCGCCGGAAGAACGGCCACCTCGGTGCCGCCGAGGATCACCGGCTCCTCCCCGACGGTGTACTCGGCCTGCGCGGCGCCCGCCCTCTCGGCGGCGGCGGTCAGCCGGCGCCGGCGGGCGGCGTCCAGGTCGATCCCGGCCATGTCGGCTCCTCGGTCAGTCGGCAACGGAACGCCGCAGACCGTAGAAGCCGAAAGCACTTAGCGTCGCGCCGGGCGCGCGACCTCTTGACGCTAAGTGCGGTGGATCAGCCACGTCACGAGTGCGCCGCCGGTCGCGTACGCCGCCCCGCGCAGAGCTTGGAACAAGGCGGCCCGGCCGAGCCGGCGGATCGTTCGGAGCTGCTTTTGGGCCATGTACGTGTCCTTCCTCGTAGGGAAGAACCACGGTGGACGCCCGATCCAACTCGCCGGACGAGCAAGAACATCGGCAACCGCGTCGGACTGCGACTTGCTAACGTTAGAGGCGGTGGAACACAGTTGAACGGTTGTGAACGGTGGTGGGGGCGGCCGTGGGACGTGCCGGACGACTTAAACGGCCAGACCTTCCCGATGGGCCGCACAAGGAGCTGAACGACTGGCTCCATGACCTACACCGGCGCGCGCACTCGCCGTCCATCGGAGTGATGACGAACGCGCTGGCGGCCCGTAGTGTGCCCGACGCGAGCAGGACCACGATCTACAACGCTTTCAGCCACCCTCGTCTGCCGATGGCCAGCCTTGTAGACGCCCTTGTGGTCGAGCTTCTCAGCCGGATCAAGGGCCTATCGCAAGACCAGAGCGAGTCCACTGCACTGACCCTCAGCCAGCTGTGGATCCAGGCCGATGACGAAGACCGAGCGAAGCCTCCCAGCTCAACTACGCCTACGCCAACGAACACCCGACCATCCCTCTGGGGCGACTTGCCTGGCCTCGAGCAGAGATGGGCCGCCCCTTCGCCATCAGCACCGCTCGCGGGTAGGGGGTCATCTCTGTTCGATGACCTCCCCCTGCCTGGCTTCGAGAGTCCGACGGCGCACCTAGACGTGGCCCAGCCACCAAAGCCACCCCCCGTATGAACACGGCGATGCCCCGGCCAGGGGGGTAGCCGGGGCATCGCTGGGTCGGGCTGCCCCAGGGGGGGAGGGCCGCCCGACGTGATCCACAGTAGGCGCAGGGGCCACCTATGGGCACAGGCCCAATGTTGCTACTTCCAGGGGAAGTTCACGCCGCCGCCGGAGCGAAGCCGGGGTCGTCAGTCAGGTCGTACCACGGGTCGCCGACGGCCCCGCCGATCACCTTCAGCTCCAGCGGCAACGTGGACTCGGAGTCGTTGGGGAACTTCTGGTTCACCGACGCGACCTGCTCGCACAGCGGCACCAGCCGGCGGTAGTGCTTCGAGCCGTCGATCAGCTCCACCGCCGCCTCGAACTGCTTGCGACCGCCCACCTTGGGCGGGCTGTACCGGTAGAACGTCTTGCCGCTCTGGGTGGTCGAGGTGACCTCGCCACCGCCGTACACCGCGACGATGTTGCGAGCGTTCCACTCCTGAAGCTCGACCTTGACCGTCGCCGCGTCCTCGGTCTGAATCGTCCGAGCCGCGTACCGCAACTGGTGGCTCTTGATGTCCTCGAACTTGGGGTCGGTGTTCCACTCCAACGAACCCGGCTTGAACAGCCCGACCTCCGTCCACCCGGTCGGCATCGCCGCCACCGGGTCCGTGGGCGCGATCGTACCTGGCGGCGCCAGGTACAGCCGGGCCATCTGGGCAACGAACAGGCTCTCCGTGGGCACGGTCGATCCTCCTCAAGGGACGCGCCAGGGACGTGCCGGACCGTAGGCCCCGCCGGGCGGTAGCGTCGCGCCGTCCCCGCCCCTCACCGCGCATGAGGCTGTCGCGCAACTCGCACAATCCCCCGGCCTCACCCGGCAGCGGGGTGCGCGGTGAACGCGACTACGCCCACGTACCGGCCCTGCCCGGTCGGCTCCGGCAGCCACCCGCCCGCCGACAACGCCCGCACTGCGGTCACCACCGGCCTCCCCGGCTTCCCCTCCTGCGCGGCCAGCTCGTGCAGGGCCTTGACCGCGGTGGTGAACGCCAGGCGCAGCACCGGGCGCGGTGTGGAGCGGTCGAGGTCGCCGAGCGCTTCGACCTGGAGGTGAAAGGTGGCGGTCCAACGCCACCCCGGGGCGGAGCCACCAGGCACCTGGGTGATGCGGATACGCGGGTAGGGCGGAGCGTTGCGGGCCCCCACCCGGCCGGGGCCTCCCAGGACACCGGTCAGCTCGTCGTGTTGGGACAGCCAGGTGACGGCAAGCTCCTCGGCGTCCAGGGAGGCCAGGTCACGCACTCGCCTGGCCCTCGGCGGCCTTGTTGGCCGGCGCCTTCGACAGGGCCGGCTTGCGCTCGACCGCGGGCGCGAGGGCCTTGGCGACGGCCTCGGCGTCGGATGGGTCCACACCGGCCACGTACCCGGCGCTGATCAGTTGCCGGGCCTCATCGTGCGGCACCTCGATCTCGTCGCCGGGCAGCAGTGGCTTCCCCTGCCGGTCGAGGTGGTGGGCGAGGATGATCCTGACGGTGTCGGTGTGTGCCATGACGGGTCCTTCGGACGGGAATGGGGTGACCGGCCGAAGGAAAGCAGTCTGGACCTCTACCGTCCCGCCGGGCCAGACCGCGGGCAGGCCCGGCGCCTGGGGCTTGCGGTCACCGGTGCCGGTTGGCGACCTGCGAGGTGGCGCCGCTCATGAAGTGCGTGCCCTCGCCGTGCGCGAACTCCGCCTCGGCTGCCCTCGGGAAGTCGCACGTCACCTCAGCGCGGGTTCGCTCGCCGTCGATGGCGGCCTTGCCTGCCGAGATGGTCGCGGCGACCGCTTCCGGGTCCTCGGTGACCGTGCACCGGCAGCCGGCTGTCTCCTCGGCCGAACCGTCCGGGTCGCGGGGCCCGACGAGGAAGGCGTCGCCGACCTTGAACGGCACCGGGGCGGGCACAGTCTGCCCATCGGCGGCCTGATGGGTGGGCCGTGCCTGACCGTCCTCCTGGATGTGCCAGGTCTTCGCCGCCGGAGCTCGTCGCCGGGCCTCCTCCGCGACCTCTTCGGCCAGGCTCTGTGTGTGCCGCAGCATCAGCGGGGCCAGAAGCTGGGCGATGTCGGCGGGCAGGTCGAGGTGCGCCATCAGGGGTGCCCTTCGGGCCGGGTACCGTTCGAGGTACGGGCTCGGGCCCTCACCCGCACGTACGCCAGGGTCGGATGGCTGGCGCTGGTCACCTCGTCGGCAGCAAGCACCGTCCACTCGGTGCCGGTGGCCGGCTCGGCTACGACGTCGCCGACCAGCAGAGTGCCTGCCTGCCCGTCCAGGGCCAGGTGCCACGTGCCGTCGGTCTGCGGCGCGGCCCGCCCGGGCCACGGTCCCCGCAGCGGACCGAGCGGCCCGGTCATCTCCGCGCCGTGCACGTCCAGGACGGGTGTTCCCCGGGTGCGGACGCCGAGTTGCCGGTCGGCGAGCAGAACAGCCATCACAGCCCGCCCGTGCCGTAGCCACCCTGGATGGTGAGCCCGGGAGGGTTCGGCCTGATCGGCACCTGGTAGATGCGGCGGCCACGCAGCCGCCACCGGTCGGTGGTGTCAAGGTCCGGCGGCGCGAGCAGCACCGGCGGCTCGGCCGCGGTGTCGTAGGTGACCGACTGGCCCTCGACGGAGGCGGAGGCGATACGGCGCTGCCGCACGGGTGCGTCCGCGAGCAGCGGGTGATGGCAGGCCGTCGCCCTGACCCACAGGCGCAGCGGGGCTGTCTGCGGGTCGGCGCGGGCGTCGATGCCAGCGGTGTAGGTGATGGTGTAGGTCGGCGAGCCGAAGGGGCCCGACGGCGTGCCCGTGTCGAGGACGGCGGAGATCACCGCGATGAGGGGCGCGTGGTGGAGCACCCAGCCGTCGGTGCCAGCGTGGACGCCGCTCTCGGTGTACTGGACGGGCAGCAGCGGGCGGCCGAGGTGGGCGACGAGGGTGTCTTGGGCGTCCTCGATGGCGGTCTCAATGCGCTGCCGTACGCCGTCGTTGAGTGGGCTGAGAAAGCCGAGGCGGCGGGCGATCTCCTCGGCCGTGACGATCAGCTCCACCGTCGTCCTCCTGGTGTAGCTCGGTG
Organism: Kitasatospora sp. NPDC088779; assembly: GCF_040685395.1. Taxonomy (NCBI): domain Bacteria; kingdom Bacillati; phylum Actinomycetota; class Actinomycetes; order Kitasatosporales; family Streptomycetaceae; genus Kitasatospora; species Kitasatospora sp. NPDC088779. The sequence continues at coordinate 117,225 of NZ_JBFBHW010000012.1, forward strand.
GCGGGGGCCCGAAGGTAGGCGGAGGCGCCGTCTTGTGTCGTCCCGGGCCGCCGCACGATGGCGGCGGCCCTGCGCCGTGCTGCGAGTGCCAACACCTCCACTCACCCGTGTCCGACTGTCCCCGGCACTGGTAGGCGGCCTCATCCAATCCGCGAGCGCTCACCCGGATGAGCTGGAGGACCGGCCGGTTCTGTGCTGGTGGGCGCTTGAGGTCAGATCGGCAGACGGTAGTCGAAGTCTCGGTGCAGGTAGAGGCGTTCCTGGAACGTGTCCGCCCACACCTCCACGAGAATCAGGCCGTGGTCGGAGACTTCGGGCAGAGGCACGACCTTGACGCTCTTCACCGCGGGGAGCAGCACCCGGGGGAATCGAAGGAAGTCGATCCGTTGAGGCGGGCCCTGTCGAAGGTTGACCTCGGGGTACATGCTGGCGGTCGGTTCGAGGGCGTCGTCTTGGCTGAGGTGGGTGGCGGCGTACAGGGCGACGTCGTCGATACCAGCCCGGGTGAGGATCTGGTCGGGTTCGGTGTCGTCGTGGACGCCGTCGCGTGTGCGGTGCTCTTGATGGGTGCGGTCGAGCGTGTTCGGCCAGTCCGGACCCGGGGTCTTCTCCTGGGCGGTGGCGCTCTTCGAGTTAAAGTCGCCTGCGGCGATCAGGACTTGATTTTGGTTCTGCCAGGTCGTCATGATCCGGGCCTCGACCGTGCGAACCTCCGGAGAGTGGTAGCAGAGGTGCACTGAGGCGAGCTAGATGGTGGTCAGCGCCTCGCCGTACCGCACGGTCACCGCGGCCGGCGACTGCCACCAGCTCCTGGTCTGCGGCCACTCGCCGACTACCCGGAAGGCGTCCTGGTTGACGAAGACCGCCGGCGGGTTGCTCGGGTCCGAGGGTGCCTGCGGGGCCTGTGGGGCGATGAAGCTCCGCATCCCCAACATGCGCTCGGCTTCGAACCGGAGGAACCCTCCTCGCTGCTCAGAGAAGCTCGTCTCCTGTCGGAACAGCGCGGCGAAAGGGTACTTGGACAGTTCTTCATGGGCGGCGTAGAAGCGGTCGAAGTTGCCGCCGCCGCGACCGTCCGGCGTGAACCCGTCCTTCTCGAGGTTGAAGGTGCCGAACAAGATTGTGGGCCTGGCCATTTGGTGTCCTTCTCAGTGGGATTGGCAAGCCGGGGCGGCGACGGCGAGGACGGCGCGGATCACGCCGTCGTGGGACAGGCCTTGCGGGTAGTTTCCGAGGTGGATTCCCTGGGCGGGGTCGTACTGCTCGGCGAGGAGGCCGAGGTCGCTGCGCACGGCCAGGAGGCGGTCGAGTAGTTCCCGGGCCTCGCCGTTCCTGCCGATGAGGGCGAGGGCTTCGACCATCCAGAACGCGGTGGCGAGGAACGCCCCTTCGTGGCCGGCCAGTCCGTCCACGTTGTCGGCGGCGTCGGCGTGGGTGGGGTAGCGCAAGAGCATGCCGCCACTGGTGGAGAGTTCGCGCTCCACTGCTTCGACGGTGCCGATCACCCGCTTGTCGTCCGGGGGAAGGAAGCCGACGCGGGCGATGTGTAGGAGGGATGCGTCCAGATTCTGGCTGCCGAAGTACTGGGTGAAGGTGTTGCGTTCAGCGTCGTAGCCCTGGGCGCACACCTCGGTGTGGATGGCCTCGGCGGTCGCCGCCAGGCGCAGCAGGGTTTCCTCGTCGGTGGCACCGTGGCGGGACAGCACGCGGACTGCCCGGTCCAGGGCGACCCAGGCCCAGACCAGGGAGGAGACGTAGCGGCGGCGGGTGCCCCGGCTCTCCCACATTCCGTCGTCGGGTTGCTCCCACAGCGCCTCGACGTTGAGGGCGATGGCGAGCAGCAGGCGGTCGGCGTCGGGGCAGGGCGGGATGCCTGCGTCGTCGATCTGCTGGAGCAGGTCTGCGAGTTCGCCGTACACGTCGAGCTGGTGTTGTCCGGCGGCGGCGTTGCCGATCCGCACCGGCGTGGAGCCGCGGTAGCCCCTGAGGTGGGGCAGGGTTTCCTCGGCGGGGACGGGCTCGCCGTTGAGGCCGTACAGGGGTGTGGGGCCGTCCGGGCCGACGTGGGTGGTCAGCCAGTCCCGGTAGGCGGTGGCCTCTTCGGTGTACCCCAGGGACAGGAGGGACTGCATGATCCAGGCGGTGTCGCGTGGCCAGGTGTAGCGGTAGTCCCAGTTGCGTACCCCGCCGATGGGTGCGGGCAGTGAGGTCGTCGGGGCCGCGACCGTCGCGCCGCCGGCGTCGCACAGGCCCTTGAGGGTGAGCGCCGACCGGACGACGGCGTCCCGGTGCTGGCCCTGGTAGGTGCAGGCGGACGCCCACTCGGTCCAGTACCGCTTCGTTGCCTCCAGTGCGGTGCTGTCCGTCATCGGGGTGGGCGCCGGGGCGCCGGTGCGCGTCCACGTCAGGGCGAAGACGACGCTCTGTCCGGAGCGCAGCGGCATGTCGCACGAGGCGGTACCGCCGAGGTTGACGTTGTGGCTCGGGCCGTCCAGCCAGTAGGTGTCGCTGCCGGCTGTCACGCGCAGCCTGGAGGTGCCGTAGTCCACCTGGTGTATCCCGGGGGTCAGGGAGCCGTAGCCGGGGCGGGGGCGGAACTCGGAGCCGAGGCGGACCATGCCGCTGCGGCAGGTGGCGATGCGCACGATCGTCGGCGGCGCGTACCCGGTGGCGTCCGGGCTGGGCAGGAAGTCGACCACCTCCAGCACGCCGCTGCCGGTGTCCCAGACCTGTTCGACGGCAAGGGTGTCGCCGACGTAGCGGCGCTGGCTCACGGGCGGCGTGTTGGTGTATGTCGCCGGGCCGACTCGCCAGAATCCGGCCGCAGGGGTGCCGAGGAGGCTGGCGAAGACCGCGGCGGAGTCGAAGCCCGGCAGGCACAGCCACGTCATCGTGCCGTCGGACCGGGTGAGGGCGGCGGTGCGGGTGTTGCTGAGGAAGGCGTGCTCCTCGATGAGCGGATCGGGCATGGTGGAACTCCTGTGGCGCGGTTGGGTGGTGGGAGTGCGGCCCTAACCCGGACGGCCGCCATGGGTGGTGCGTGATGTGCGGATGCGCAGGAGCGCGGTGTTCTCGCCCCGGAGCGCTCGGCGATCGACGGCGGGCCGCCGTCGGGTAGGGAGAGAGCCGGCCATGGAGTCGGCCGTCCGGGAACTCATCGGACGGCGGGCGGTAGGCGTGCTGTCCTCCAGGCCCGGACGGTGCTGCTGTGGGTCAGCGGACGGCAGGGATCTTCCGCGAGTCGGCCTGTGTGGCGTTCGGGTGGTACGGGGCGCAGGAAGGGCAGTCGGGGGTGCGGGGGTGGGTGACGGGGCCCAGCGGCTGGTCGGCGGGGGCGATGAGGCTGTGCCGCTGGATGGTGCCTGCCGGGTTCGTACTGCGGGTGCCAGTGAGGTGGGTGAGCGCGGCGTGGGCGGCGTAGGAGCCCGCCAGGAGTGCGCTGGTGGAGATGACGGGGTTGCCGAGGGGGCGGGGCAGGGCGGCGGCCAGGACGTCGCCGTGGACGCCGGGCAGTCCGTAGGCGGTGGCGTCGGCGTGGCGCACGCACTCCCAGCACGGGCCGTCGCCGGTGCCGGGCGTGTACAGCGCGGTGCTGATGACGGGGCCGTGGTAGCCGGGGTCGATCCAGGCCCGGGAGGTGGCGAGGGCGGCGCGGTTGGCAGTCAGGCACAGGCCGTCGGGTTCGTCGGCGGCGAGGATCAGCAGGTCGCACCGGCGCATCAGGCGCGTGAACTGCACCTGGCGGGTGATCTGTTCGGGCAGCAGGACGAGGTCGAGGTCGGGGTGGCGTTCCAGCAGTCGTTCGCGGGCGGCGTCGACTTTGTGTCGGCCGAGGTCGGCGCGGGTGTAGAGGAGCTGCCGGTTGAGGTTGGAGTCCTCGACGCGGTCGTGGTCGGCCAGGATCAGGCGGCCGACTCCGGCGGCGGCCAGCGCGGCCGCGGCGGTGGAGCCGACGCCACCGATGCCGACGACGGTCACCGCGCAGCGCGCGAGGGCTTGTTGGATGTCCGCGCCGGTTCGGCGGGGGTTGCGGTCGACCATCTCCCAGTACTGGATACCGCGCCGGTGGAGTCGGACGGTGCCGGCGTTCAGGCGGGCGGCCGGGCCGGGTGGGGTGGCGTCCTGCACGTGCCCGGCGCGGATCAGGTCGAGGAGCAGCAGTCGCACCTGGGCGGCCGGGACGTCCGGGCGCTCGGCGGTGATCGCGTGAACTGCCTGGTCTGCCGTCAGGGTGCCGTCCAGGAGCTGGAGGAGGCGCCAGCGCCAGCCGTAGAGGTCGGGCAGGATGCTCGCGAGGCCGGGTAGCGAGCCGATCTGGATCCGGCCGTCCGGCCGGATCGTGGGCTGGTGCTCGGCGCGCAGTCGCAGGTGGCTCACTGGGGTTCCTCGAGTCGAGGGCGGACCGGGGGCAGGGCGGGCCTGGCACGCTGCCGGGCCCGCCACGGATGGTGCCGGTGGGCTACTGGCCGGAGACGGTGCAGCCCAGCAGCTCGTGGGCGGCGGCCGGGCGCAGCCCGCTGTCCTGCGGCTGCTCGGTGTCCTGCGGGTCGGTGGCCGGGGCGGCGGCGAGGGGGGCGTCCATGAAGGTCCTCCTGGCGGTATCGAAAAGGATGGTGGCGAATTCGCCGACACCTATGAAAGCATTCATCAACTCCCCCCGGAAGAGTTTTCCAGGGATTTAACAGATCACTTTCAATGCCCATTTTCGGGCAGCGCTTAATTCCGGCCCAGGATTATCCTGGACCGGTTTCGAGAAGGGGTTTTTAGCGGTGGCTGATTTCCTTTCCGGTCTGGACGAGCGGCTGGCCGGCTATGCGGAGCTGGTGCCGGCCGCGGAGCTGGTGCCTTCGGTGGAAGAGCTCACACGGCGGCTTCGCGGCATCGCCCGGCGCGAGGCAGGGTTGTGCCGGATGCGGCGTATCGGCACGTCACGTGGGGGTCGGGCGCTGGAGGTGCTGTCGGTCGGGGCGGGGAGGCGGTCCGTGCTGGTGGTCGGCGGACCGCACTCGAACGAACCGGTGGGGTATGCGACCGTCGCGTTCCTGGCCGAGCTGGTAACCGCACGGCCGGAGCTGCGCGACGGTGTTGCCTGGAATTTCCTGCCATGCGTGGACCCCGACGGAGCAGCGCTGAATTCCGAGTGGACGAGCATGCCGCTCGACCTCCACACTGAACACCGCTACTTCTACCGTCCGGCGCTGGCGGAGCAGCCGGAATGGACATTTCCCATTCCCTGGCGGGGCGGGGTCCACCGGTTCGGACTGCCGGAGCAGCAGGCGCTGGCCGACCTGGTGGACGAACTGGAGCCGGCCGCTGTCGTGAGCCTGCACAACGCCGAGTTCGGCTCCCCGTTCTTCGTCGCGAGCCGGGCCGTGCCGGGCCTGGCCGCCCACCTGGCCGCCATCGCCGGACGGCACGGCCTGCCCGTTGGCGACGCCGCGCCGTCGGACGTCGTCGGCTGGCCGGTGCTCGGCCCCGGGGTCTACCGGATGCCGCCGATCGAGGAGTTGACGGTCCGCGACCACGGGCAGCAGGCTCCGGCCTACGGCGAGCACCTGGCCCACCATGCCGCCCGGCACGGCACGCTGACCCTGCTGCCGGAGGTTCCGCGCTGGCACGCCGCTACCCGGTTCGAGGACTCCCCCGCGGTGGCGCTCGCCGTCCTGGCCGAGGCCCTGACGGGTGAGGCCGCCGAGGTGCAGCGGCTGCTGGGGCAGGCCGGCCACCCTGGCGACGTGTTCGCGCGGGCGGCCGCTGATACCGCCGCCGTCGCCGACGCCGTCACCCGCTCCTGGCAGCAGCGCGCCCAGGACGACACCCCGGTTCCGGGCACCGAACTCGCCGAGGCGCACTACGCGCGGGTCATGCTGACACTGCGCTCGGCGGGGATGGCACTGCGCTCCGTGTGTGAGGAGCCGCCCGGCAAGGCCGTCCGGAGCACCCGCGCGCGCCTGGAGAGGCTGCTGTTCGAGCGGGCGCGGCAGTGTGAGCACCAGCTGCGCGCGAGTCCGGTGGGACTGCGGCGCCTGGTGGCGGTGCAGGCCTGCGCCGCGTTGGCGGCCGCCGTTCTCGCTCGGTAGGCCGCAGGCCGGGCGCGGGCGGCCATCAGCCTTCGGCTGCGGCACGCGCGGCAGGGCGTGGTTCACGATGCGCCCCCGGCAGCGCAGAACGGGCAGGGCGGGGTGGTGGCGTCCAGGACCGCAGGCACCACCCCGTGGAGCCGGTAGACCGCCGCCGGGTTCCACTCAGTACGCATCCGGGCGCGGACGGCCGCCAAGTGGTTGGCGACCGTGTTCTGCGAGATCTTCTTGCGGCGGGCGATCCGCTCTCGGGTGCCGCCGTGTGCCAGAGCCTGGAACGAGGCGAGCGCGGTGACGGAGATCGCCGTCTTCAGCACGCCCCGGGGCGGGACCAGCAGTCCCGTCCGGCACGCGATGTCGGTGATCTGCGGCAGCGTGGCCGCCCCGAGCTTCTTCCCCAGCGTGCTGATGTGGGTCCGGACGGCGTAGTCGGACGCACCGGTGCGCTCGATGATCTGCACGACGTTCAAGTCTGCGGCCAGCAGCGCCATCACCTCGCCCTCTTCTTCCGTGAGGTCGGCGTAGTGCCCGCACCGGCGGACCCGGGGCTCCTGCACCACCGGAAGCCGGCGCTCGGGGGCACGCACCGAAGGAGGCGTCTGGTCGTTGTCGGTCATCGCACGGTCCTCGGGAACGGGTCGGCGGTCGAGGGGGACTGGGTGGCGTCAGACGACGGGCAGGATGGGGCCCATCAAGGAGGTGAGGACCCGCTGCTGCATGTCATAGAGCTGGTCGTGCAACTGCAGGACGAGCCGTTCGTCGGTGATCTCCCGGGCCTGGGGGCTCGGCCGGGTCTCGGCCCGCTCCGGCTGCGCGGCGGCGGGCCGCGACCGGCGCGGTGGGCGCGTGGGCGCGTGGTGGCGCAGCCGGAGCCGGTTGAACCCGTTGCGGTCGGGAATCCCGTACCACTCGCACAGCTCGGTGACCGTCGCGCCCAGATAATAGGAGCGCAGGATGTCCGACGCCCGGTCCGTCCAGCCGGTGCCGTCCTGGTGCCCGAGCGGGTCGGCCGCATTCTCCGCCGGCCCGCGGGAGCTGGATCGCATCGTGGTTCCTTCCGGTCTGCGGTTGCCGCAGGGCTTCGTCGTTGGTCTTGCTTGGAGATCGAAGCCGACCGTCCCCAGGGGGCGCAGCGCGACCGCCGGAGCGTGCGCCCAGCCTGGGAACGGTCAGCTTGCGGATCGGCTGCGGGGACAGCCGATCCGCCCCGGTCCGGCCGTTCAAGGGGGGATGAACGACCGGGCCGGGTGCCCGTCGCGGCCTCAGAGCCGCCTTCGGCCGCGACGGGAGTTCAGTGGTCGGTGCGCCGCAGTCGGTCGCGGGCGTGCCGCAGGGCCACGGCCAGGTCGCCCAGGTCGGTCGGCCTGCGCTCGCCGTCCGGGAGCACGAGCCAGCTCCTCCCGGAGACCCGCTGCATGCCGGGCGCCGGCATCGGGACCGTGTCGGGTGGATCACCGTCCGCGGGCCGGCCGATCAGCTCAGTACGCGGCATGTCCCACTGCGCGGCGGCCCGGGTCGTGACCAGGAATTCGACGCACTGGCCGGTGCGGTTGTGCAGCACCGGGCCGACCGGCCTGTCGGCCAGACGCAGGCCCTTCAAGACGGTCATGCCGAGCTGCTCGCCGTTGACGCGCAGGACGTTGAACAGCTCGCCGGTTTCGATGTCGGCGAGCTGGCCTGCCCGCCATCGGTCGACGGCCAGTTCCGGCAACCGGTTGGCGGCGGCCAGCCAGGTCGCTCCCTGGTTGAAGTTGGGGCTCTGCCGGACCCGGCCCCGTCTCGTGTAGACCACGGAGTTCTCCCGTCAGACCGCGACCAGGGTGCGGGCGGACGGCCCCGCCCCGGCGTCGACGGTCTCGGCGGCAGCCACGATGTAGACGACGTCGCCGTGGTTGACGGTGATGGCGTGGGACCGGCTCGCAGCGAGATCGTCGTAGGCCCTGGCCTCGGCGGCCGGGCTGCGCAACCACAGCCCGGGCGTGCTGTCCTCGGGAAGGTCGAGTTCGCCCACCAGCGCCTCGACTCGCGCGCGCAGCACCTTGACCGCCAGTCGGACGCCGTGGGCGCCGCCGCTCCAGATCCGCATCGGCTGGCCGGAGGTGTAGTAGGCGGTGACGGTGCACCAGAACGGTGCGGCTGGTCTCCAGGGCCGTTCGCGGGTGAAGACGCTCAGGGCGGTGGGACGTTCCGCCTCGGTCCGGGTGGGCGCCGACCGGGGTGTGGGGGGCGTTCGGCGGCGAGCCTTGATCGAGAGGCGTCTGAGCAGCGTTCTCATGCGACGCTCCTGAGCAGGGGGCGCGGCAGCACACGGTTGCGACTGACCCCAGTGCTGACCGGCCAAAGCCGCGAGCGCTGAGTCTCACCGGCGAGGATGTCCGTGCGCGCGCCGCTGGCGGCCGCCGAAGTAACGGCTTCCTCAGCGGTCTCGTTGTCGGCGACGGTGGCGGCGATCTCGAACCAGACAATCTTGGCCCGGGGCGGGGCTTCCGGATCCGGAGGCACATCGTGCCACCCAATCTTGTCCATGTACTTCTCGACGAGGAGCAGGCCTCGCCCTCCGGTCACTTCGGTCCCGGCGTTCACGAGGCGGGGCAGTTCCGGTGCCGGGTCAGCCACCCAGATGCGTAGCGTCCCGTCGTCGTGGAGTTGAGCACCGTAGCTGATCCGAAGGGTGTCGTCCTCCGCCTCTCCGCCACAGCCGTAGGCGATGGCGTTGCCGAGGAGTTCGGTGAGGCAGAGCTGCACGTCGGCTGCTATGGCGTCTTCGAGGACGACGCCGAGGTTGTTCAGGTCCCGGATGATCTGCCGCCGGGCCGACCTGACCTCCTCAAATCTCGCAGCGACCACGCGAGTATTAGTCGTGCGCATGACAGTTCCTCCGCGACGGGATGGTGCACGAGCAGTAGAGACTGGATTCCTGAAGTTGCCGAGTTGGGGAGCCGACTTCGTCATCAGCCGATGCGCCGGCGCCTGGAGCCCTCAGCGCCCGCTAGCGCCTTCACCCGAGCCACGTCCCCGCATGCCGTCGCCCGAGACGTGAGCCCTTCCCCGCGGCGCTGCCGGGCTCGAACGGGGCCCACCGCTGTAGAGCGGCTGACCCGGGGTGTCCAGCGCACCCGCGACCAGAAACCACCCGCGGTCGGCCAGGATCGCCGTCAGCCGGTCCCACTCCTCAACGCTGCCTGCCACCATCGACCGTGTCCAGGTCACGATGCCCTTCACCGTGCCACGCGACAGCGCGTCGGAGAGGTCAAGCCAACCGGATCGGTCGTTGAGGTCGGCGAGCGGCCCGGTGTCGGTGAACGTCTCCGCGACAACCCACTCCCGAGCATCCGCGTACTGGCGACACGGGTCCGCGAGAGCACCACCCGCGTCCCCATTGGCGGTTGCGATGTACAGCGCTACCGGGACTCGGCCCGGTGAGCGAGGTGTGTCCGAAGGCATGCGACCACTGTCGCGGAACTGCGACGGTCGGTGAACCTGCGCCCTGTACGACTTCCGGAAGCCGTACAGGGCGGTACTCGCATGGCGCGTACGAGTTCTTCGATTCGTCGTCAACTAGACGCCGGTGGTTGCCTCGTCCGGTGTCATAGCACTGGACCGAGGCGCCTCCAGCTCCAGAAGGCGCGCGACCCTCGAGGCCGTCTCCGGGCCGTCCGCGTGGACCGTGGCGATGCCAAGCAACTCGGCCGGCGGGAGGTTCCTACGGTGGTCGTCCACGAAGATGCACTCGGAGCCGGCCAGGCCCATGCGGTCGAGCGTGCGCTGGTAGATCGCCGGTTCCGGCTTGGCTATCCCCTCATCGCCACTGATCACCCGCACGTCGAACAGATCCCACACCCCGGTCTCCACGTAGGGGTTGTACGGGGCGAGGCCGTAGGAGTTCGACAACAGCGCCACCACGATCCCGGCGTCCCTGGCGGCACGGGCGAGTTCGACCATGGCGGGAACCGCGCGGACCTTCGCGTGCGCGCGCCCCATCAGATTGTCGGGCTCCACGCCCATGATCGCCGCCGTGCCCCGGTTCCACTCCTCCTGGGACATCCGACCGAGCTCCAGCTCCACGTACAGCGCACGGCCGACTGGATCGTCCTCCAGGGTGCTGCGCCAGGTGTCAGCGGGCAGGCCCTCCCGGGCGCACCACGCCCGGGACGACTGGCCGATGGGAGTGGTCATCACTCCCGCGAAGTCGAGGATCAGGCCGCGCAACGTGTTCTCCCGAGGGTCAGGCGAGTCGGACAGTCGGAGAGGTCCCGAGGATCTGGGACAACTTCCGCAGCCGGCTGGTGCTGGCTTGGCCGGCCTTCTGGATGATGACACCTGGGATGGCCTGGTGGCGCGACCACTCGGGGTGGGCGGAGCACACCTCGAGCAGGGTGTCGACGGAGGTGTCCCACTGGCGGGCGTCGCACTGCGCGAGCGCGACGTCGAGCATCATGCGGTTGTGGGCAGCCTGGGTGAGGCCGGTGGGGTCGAATCGTCCCGCGATCTCAAGGGCACGCCCTGCGTTGCCGAGCGCCACGTTGACGCCCACGGCTTGGGCGGCGGCGTAGGCGGGTCCGAACTGCATCCCGTTGCTGTAGACGTCGCGGCCCAGCCGGGCGGCCACGGCGTGGGACTGGGACATCAGATCAGCGGCGCGCGCGGAGTCGCCGAGGCGGGAGGCTGCTACGGCGGCGAAGGTGATGTTCTTGCCGTAGGCGGCGAGGAGCCCGGAGCCCTGCTCCGAGAACGTCGGCTCGTACCGCGCGGCCGCGGCCTCCGCTTCGTGTAGCGCCTGCTCCACCCGGTTATCGCGCAGGAGGACCCTCGCGCGGGCGGACCCGAGCATCGAGACCCGGACCGGGTCAGCGGCAAGTTCCGAGTACCGCATGGCGTGGCCGATGGCCGCGTACGCGAGGTCCCGCGCGCCGAGGAAGTTGGCGATCAGCCCGCACGCGCGGTAGGCGTCGGAAAGCAGAGCGCTCACGGCGGCTTCCTGGCCTGCCGGAGCATGCTTGGCGTAGAGGGCGACCGATCGCAGGAATGGAGCTGCCAGCACTCCGGCGTCCGTGTACGCGCCCCGCCAGTAGACCCGCCAGAGGCGCGACGCGGCTTCGGCGAGGTCGGCCGGGCCGGGGGCGGCGTCTTCGGAGGGGTCGAAAAGGATGCCGGCCGCCGTGTCATGGACGGCGCGGGACAGGTCGCGCAGCATCGCCCGGTCGTTCGGGCTCATGCCCCTACGGGGTGCTTGCTGCCCGAGGATCACCGACACGTCGGTGTGCAGGCCCTCGGCGATCCTCAGCAGGGTCGGGAGGGAGACGTTCCCGCCTTGCTCGAGCTTCCGCAGGGTGTGCAGCGAGACTCCGCTTGCGTTGGCGACATCCTCTTGCGTTCTCTTGCCGCGGAGCATCTTGACCCGCTCGCCTGTCGTGAACTCCGGCCACTGGCTCATACCGCCCACCCCTCCTCTGGTATCTCCTCGGACCGTACCTGCCCCCGACCACTGATGAACCGGGTTCACCACGAGAAGGTCCTACCCGCAAGGCGCATTGACGATCCGCCACCGATCCGCTTGCACGGTCTTGAGTAGCAGCGGTACAGCGGTTAGCGCTAAGCCTCCCGTGCAGGTCAGCCGCAGGAAGTACTTGATCGCGGTTCGGTAAACCGCCCTCCTGGCGCGTAGTTGCCTGCGTACGGTCAGTGGCCGTGCCCGTTGAGTTCTTAACTGATGATCAGGCCGCGTCCTACGGCACCTTCAAGGATGTGCCGACCCGCCCTGAGCTGGAGCGTTTCTTCTTCCTCGATGACGAGGACCGCCTGCTGATCGCGAAACGGCGGGGGGACCACAACCGCCTCGGCTTCGCTCTGCAGATCTGCACTGTCCCACTCGCCCAGCAGCGTCGTCCGCACCCTCACCGCCCAGCTCGCCGAGCTCAAGCAGCGGCACCGCGCCGAAGTCCAGGCCCTGCGGCAAGCCCTCGAAGCCGCGCATAGCGAGAACCTAGAACTGCGACGACGCCTCGGTCCCCGGTCTCACACGGAGCGCGTAATGGGCGAGCTGGGGGAATTGCATAACGGCTTCGAGGAGGAGTTCCGATCCTAGCCGGGAAGGGAGGAGGCACCTTTGACCTCTGATCGTTCATTGATCAGAGGATGGTGGACTGATCTCAGGTGGGGTGCTGCTGGCCGCTGGGAACACTCGACTAGCGACATCCTCGGGAGCCGGAGACAAGCCGAGTATCTCCATCGCGGTGATGGACCTGAGGCGATCCCTGAGTGCGGCGTCATCAATCCGGTCGATCAGAGCAAGCACCTCCTCACGCGTGTGATCCTGGAGCAGTTCCTTGGCAACTCGATCAGCCTCAGCGGTCAAGCGCCGTTGTGATCGTTTTGACTGCAGCGCAAGGGCTCCACCACAAGTCCCGATGAGCACGCCCCCGAGACTAGTCATCAGGGCCGCCGAGGGGCCGGCGGACGGGCCGTGACGTATCAGAGCCAGGACACCACCGCAAAGCAGGATGGTTGCTCCAGCGGCCATAAAGATCAAGCTGAGCAGGGAAAAGCGCGACGCCTCCTTGAGCGCCAGGGCCCGGACCTCAGCAAGGAACACCTGGCGCGGATCTTCACGTGTAGGTGGTGGTGGAGCCGCATGGAACGCGCCCGATCCCAGCTGAACGATTCGGTTGTTGTCGCCAGTAAGGACGAGGCCGCCCGCGTGCTGCCGGATGTCGATGCCGAGCCGTCGCTCGTTGTCCGATTGCTCAGTAACCACATCGTCCTGATCCTCTGACATGAGAGCCCCTCGTAGGTCAGGCCAGCCACTTGGCGAGGTCATTCGCACCAACCGTAGCGACAAGCGGTGGCGGGGGAGGCTGCACGTCCCAAGTTCATCGCATCAGCGTTGGCGACTACCGCTACGACCTTGCTGTGGAGGCGGAGGCACACCCAGAAGAGAATGACTGACCGTCACCAGGGTTCCGTTGCCGGACGCGACCGCAAGCGATCGACCTGCACAAACGTCATGCATCTCTTATTTCACCCCGGATACGCTGTGGAACACCCGCTACTTGGACGCCGCGGTCGAGCAGCTGCGGGCGCTGCCCGCCGAAGCGCGCGAGCACGACGTCCTGGACGAAGACGTCGCCCGCCTCTCGCCCCTCAAGGCCGGGCATCTGAACGTCCTGGGCCGGTACGCCTTCGCCCCCTCCCAGCCCGAGGGCGCCCTGCGCCCGCTGCGTGACCCGGACGCGGTGGACGACGACGACCAGGACGACGAGTAGCCCCGGCGGCCCCACCGAGAGGAACGGGCGGGCCGGCGCGTCGTTGAGCTGGTGCGCTGGCCCGGGCCCGGCCAGCCGCCCGGCATCCGAGCCGGGCTTCCTGCGGCCCGGCTCGTTGACCAGCACGGGGCGGGCCGTTGCCGCCCGCCCCGTGCCCGTCCGGCTGGTGTGCTGCTTACTGCAAGCCGAGCAGGAGGCTGCCGGCGGTGGTCTCCCGCTGCGGGCGGTACAGGAATTCGCGGGCGCTCGCGGCGAGCCCGTGACGACTGACCATGTCCTCGCTGGGAGCATGGGCCCGGTCGAAGGCCTTGTTGGCGACGTGGGCGGGAGCGTCGCTGGTGGCCTGGACCAGGCGTGTGAACTTGTCCAGGTCCAGGTGCCCGCGCTTGTCGGTGTCCGCGAGAAGGAACAGCCAGCCCGAGACGGGCTCGATTGCACGGCCAGAGTCTTCTGCGCCCAAGAGACTCAGCGCCTTGACGAACTGCTCCTTGGACAGGGTGCTGTTGCCCTTGCCGAGGCGGTCGTCGCCAGCGAGGACGCGCTCCATGTTCTTGAAGAACGTTTGGTAGTGCTCTGACCGCATAGGTTCGCCGGGTTGGCGGTGGCACCGTCCGGACCGGTTGGATGTGGGGGACATCCGAGATTCGGGGGAGGCATGGTGGCGGAGCCGGTCAAGGTTCGGAGACTGACCGACCAGGAGGGCCAGCAGTTACAGCGGATTGTGCGGCGCGGCAGTACGAGTTCGGTGCGCTACCGGCGGGCGATGATGCTCCTGGCGTCGGCCGGCGGGAACCGCGTGCCGGTCATCGCCCAGCTGGTAGCGGCCGACGAGGACACGGTGCGCGATGTCATCCATCGCTTCAACGAGATCGGTCTGGCCTGCCTGGACCCTCGTTGGGCGGGAGGCCGTCCCCGCCTGCTCAGTCCTGACGACGAGGACTTCGTCATCCAGACGGCCACCACCCGCCCGGCCAAGCTCGGGCAGCCCTTCACCCGCTGGTCGATCCGCAAGCTCGCCGTCTACCTGCGCAAGGTCCACGGCCGGGTGATCCGCATCGGCCGTGAGGCCCTGCGCTGCCTGCTCGCCCGACGCGGCGTCACCTTCCAGCGCACCAAGACGTGGAAGGAGTCCACCGACCCCGACCGGGACGCCAAGCTCGACCGGATCGAGCACGTCCTGGAACGCTTCCCCGATCGCACGTTCGCGTTCGACGAGTTCGGCCCCCTCGGTATCCGCCCCATCGCAGGCTCCTGCTGGGCCAACGAGGGTCGGCCCGACCGCCTTCCGGCGACTTACCACCGCACCCACGGCGTGACCTACTTCCATGGCTGCTACTCGATAGGCGATGACACCTTGTGGGGCGTCAACCGCCGTCGCAAAGGCACCATCAACAGTCTCGCCGCGCTCCGATCGATCCGGGCTGCCCGCCCGGACGGTGCCCCGGTCTACGTGATCCTGGACAACCTGTCCGCCCACAACGGCAAGAAGATCCGCTGCTGGTCCCGCAACAACAACGTCCACCTGTGCTTCACCCCGACCAATGCCTCCTGGGCGAACCCGATCGAGGCGCATTTCGGACCGCTGCGGCAGTTCACGCTGGCGAACTCGAACCACCCCAACCACACCGTCCAGACCCGCGCGCTGCACGCATACCTCCGTTGGCGCAACGCCAACGCCCGCCACCCCGACGTCCTCACCGCCCAGCGCCGCGAACGTGCCCGCATCCGCAGCGAGAAGGGCATGCGCTGGGGCGGACGAGCACTGGCTACCGCTGCCTGACCAGCTGCCGCCGATACTTCCTCCATGGGAAGCAGCAGGAAGCCGTACTGGCACACGTTCGGGACTCCGAAGACCCTCGTCCTCTACCGCACGCCAGACCGGTGGCGGTTCGCCATCTACTTCGAAGCACCTGGCGGCACCGCCGACGGCGCTCTCGATCATCCCGCGCCCTCAGGCGAGCCCGAGACGGCACAGGCTGCACTCCACCGCAGGGCCGAAGAGCTGACCCACCGACAGCTGGAAGTCTCGTGGCAGCCCACCGATCGACCGGACTGGTGGACCGGAGTTATCACCACGGTCGGACCAGTCTCCGATGTCGATCGCTGAGCCGCCCTCGACAAGCACGCAACAACCCGGTGAACCTATGCGGTCACAGCAGTAGACGTCCTTCAGCGTCTCCGCGCGGGGGTCATCGGCCGCGAGGCTGAATGCCTTGGCGACTCGATCGGCCACACGCTCGTAGTCGGCCAACGTCACGGTTCCACTCTTGTCCGTGTCGATGGTGTCGAAGTACTGCTCATGCCGGGAAACGGTGGCCATCAGGGTGTCCTCTCGATACTCGGGCGGAGCCGGCGGAATGCCGGGAAACAGGTCGCCCGCGACAGATCTATCCGCCAGCCCACCCTCAGACAATGACCGCCAGGGACACAGCCGCGCGCCCACCCATCCGAGTGACACGGCGGCACACGGCAAGCCGGTTCGCGCCCCGGCGTTCGCCCGACTTTCCGCGCCACCGGTCCCGGCACGCCGGTCACGGGATCGGGTACCGCCTACCGCTCACGCAGCAGGCCGATGTACAGGTCAATGACCGGCTGCTCCAAGTCGTCCTGGATGGAGCGCACCACAGCCAGGGCGTGGGCCGCCACCGTCTCAGGTGAGACTCAAGCTGCGACGGCGCTGTGTGACGTGCAGGAGCGGCCCGCGGCTAGGCAGTGGGGGCTGCGGTGCGATCGAATCGCCCAGCCCTGGCGCCTTCAAGGAAGTCCTTCCACTCGGTCCACGCGAAGAGGAGAGGGTCCTTGCCAGGGTTCAAGGTGTCACCCACCCCGACGAGTCCACGGTCGAGGAAGGCGACCTTGACACAGTTGGTGCCACCGCTGCTGGCCGTCAGCCACTCCGCACGTTCGAACTGGTCCCTGACCCACGCCGGATCAAGGAGGTTCTTCTCCTCAGCGGCGACGATGGTGTCAGCGTCAACGAGGGAAACGTGGGGCGCGAAGTCGTGGGTCACAAGAGGTCCTTGGCGATTCGAGCGAGCAGTTCCAGCGATTCCTTCGGCGGCAGGGCATCGGTCTTCAGGTGATCGCTGCAGGTGTGGTAGTCGGTGACGGTTGCAGGGTCGTTGAGGTGAAGGGCGGTCTTCATACCCTCGATGGTGACCGAGTCATGGCCGGTCGGGAACGTCCAGGCCATGAAGGGCCCGTCTGTGCCGGCGTGCGCGCCGCGCGACAGCGGGACGACCTGGATGACGATGTCACGGTGCGCGCGAGCCAGTTCGATGAGATGAAGCACTTGAGCACGGGCTGTAGCCCGACCGCCGACTTCCTGACGAAGCTGAGCCTCGGTGAGTACCGCCCAGATCCGTAGCGGGGTCTTGCGGGACAGCGCGCTGAGGCGGGTGTTCCGCCGTACCGTGATGAAGCGCTCAATGTCCTCGTCACTCTTCCAGGCGCGGCCAGCGACGACTACGGCCCGCTCATAGTCATCGCACTGAAGAAGACCGTGGACGACTACGGGACACCAGATGAACAGGGTGTTGGCGATCTCCAGGTTGACGAGGTAGTCGCCGAGGGGATCGTCTGCGACGCCGGGGTAGCGCTGGTGCCAGTCACGGTCGCGGGCGTTCCGCACCATCTCGCGCCAGGCTTCCTGGACGGCGGGGTCGGCGATCTGGAGGACATCGAAAAAGTGCGGGAGTTGCTGCGGCTTGATCCCCTGCGTACCGTTCTCGATCTTGGAGATGGTGGACGCGGAGCTATACCCGAGTGCGACGGCGGCTTGTTCGACGCTCCAGCCAAGTCGGGTCCGGGCAAGCCGGACTTCGCTCGCAAGGCGGCGTCGCCGCGGTGTCGGCTCGACAGCCACCTTCAGCACCTCCCCCTTCTCTGGGACAGGCTAGCGGTTAGGCAGTAACTCGCATATGCCGGTTCCGCGAAAAGGACAGAGTGTCCTTTCCGACCCTCTTGCCGTTTGCCTGACGTAGCGTCATCATCGGTTCACGGTTGGGAACGGGACCGTGCGCCACCCTGCGGTCGGCAGGCGCCTCCCGTCGCCCCCTCGAACTTCGTTACACCACAGCCCGATTGCCGCCTGTGGGCCCTCAGCCCGGTGCCACGTCCGTCCAGCTCGCGACGGCCCGGGAAGGCCCTTCGCGGACGTTCGGGCAGATGGGAGGCAGCAACATGGACCAAGCCACCGTCTTAACGGCGCTCTCCTCGGGACCGGAGCGCAAGCCCGCGCTCGCGACCTTGGCCAAGGGACCTCGGGCCATCGACTGTCCGGACCTGGGCAGCGGGCGGCTTGTCTTCACACGTCACCAGGAGGTGCGCCACCTGCTTCGGCATCCGGGCTTCGTGTGCGCGCCGACCGCCGCCGGCCTGCTGGACGAGATCAGCCCAGCGCTCCGGCCGGTACTCGAACCGGTTGCATCGTGGGTGCTCTACGCGGACGCCCCGCAGCACCCGCGGTTGCGGGGCCTGCTGGCGAGGGCGTTCGCACCACGCCGGATCGCCGCACTGGAACCGCAGATCGCCACGGTTGCGGACGCGCTGGTGTCCAGGTTCGTGGCGACCGGCGGGGGTGACGCGGTGCACAACATCGCGGAACCCCTGCCGGTCCACACGATCTGCGCGCTTCTCGGCATCCCGGACTGGGACCGGGACCTCGTCAAGGGCTGGTCCGACGACGTCATCCTGCTCACTGAACCTGCGCTCACCGGCGACCAGGAGCAGCGGCTCGCCGCTGCCTGGGCGGGTTTGTGGGACTACTTCACCGGGCTCATCGAGCACCGCCGCGCCCGTGCGGCCGACGACATCGTCTCGGCCCTGGTCGAGGTGGAGGAACAGGGGGAACGCCTCGCGCTGGAGGAGGCGGTGTCCAACCTGATCGCGTTGCTGATCGGCGGCCACGAGACGACGACAGGGCTGATCAGTGCGCTGCTCACCGCGATGGCGGACCACCCGGAGCCGGCAGCGGCGGCGGCAGGCTCAGCGGAGTCCGTCGCCGGATTCGTCGAGGAGGTCCTACGCCTGAACGGCCCGGCGCTGATCACCGCCCGGACGGCTGTCGAGGACTGCGAGGTCTTCGGAGTACCGGTGTCGGCGGGCCGACGGCTTGTGCTGCTCCAAGCATCAGCGAACCGCGACCCCGAGGTGTTCGAGGAACCGCAGGAGTTCCGGCCTGGCCGCCGCCCGAACCCGCACGTCGGCTTCGGCCACGGCCCGCACGCCTGCTTCGGTGCCGCGCTGGCCCGTATGGAGGCCGCCGCCGTGATGCGCTCCGTCCTGCGGCGCGGCTGTCGGCTCCATCTGGAGGACGGGGTGACCTGGAAGCCCTCCCAGGTGATCCGCTCGGCGACCTTCCTGCCGGTGCGGGTCGAGCGGGGAACGAAACGGTGATCCTGACCGGCGAGGCCATCCGGCGGTTCATCGCCCAAGGCCATATCGTCTTCTCCCCCTACGATCCGGCCAGCGTCAACCCCAACTCCATCAACTACCACCTGGGACGCGGGCTGAAGGTCTTCCACGACCGCACCGGCACGTTTGTGGAGACGGAGCTGCCGGACGAGGGCTACGTGCTGGAGCCCCACCGAATGTACCTCGGGCACACCGAGGAGATGATCGGCAGCAGCCTGTTCGCGATGCGGCTGATCGGATGCAGCAGCAACGGCCGCCGCGGGCTGTTCCTCCAGCTCTCGGCTGACCTCGGCCACACCACGTCCTGCCACCACTGGACGCTGGAGATCGTCGCGGCGCTGCCGATCCGGATCTACCCCGGCATGGTCGCCGGCCAGGTGTCTTTCTGGTGCAACACCGGGCTCATCCAGCCGACCTTGGCGACCTACGCCCGCTTCAACCACGCCTGCGAGTCCCAGACGCTGATCGGAGTACCGTCGTGATCCTCACCGGACCCCAGATCGCCCGGGAGGTCGAACAGGGCCGCATCAAGATCGACCCGTTCGACCCCAGCTGCTGCACCACCAACAGCTACGACCTGACGTTGGGCAGCCGCGTGGGCGTCTACCTGGACGACGTCCTCGACCCGAGGCGCGAGCCCGAGGTCGAGTACAGCGAGATCCCGTCGACCGGGTACCTTCTCGAACGCGGCGACTTCGTCCTGGGCCACACTGTCGAACGCTTCGGCAGCGACGCGCTCGTCCCCATCGTGCACGCCAAGTCCGGGTTCGCCCGCCGCGGCACGTTCGTCCACTGCACTGCTGACCTCATCGACCTCGGCTTCTACGGCTGCTCCACCTTGCAGTTGTACGCCACCCTCCCCACGGTCCTGTACCCCGGTATGCCGGTTGCGCAGGTCAGCTGGTGGGAGACCTTCGGCGAGATTGACCAGTTGTACAGCGGCAAGTACCAGGGGGCGGACGGCCCGCTGGCCTCGCGCAGCCACCTCGACGCCTGGGCGGTGGCCGCCCATGGCTGACGACGGCTTCACCCCCATTCAGCTCCGATCCGCCTGCCTGTTCGCCGCCCGGGCCCGCATCGAGGCTGTTCCCGCCTACCCGGGGGCCGAGCCGTACGAGGCCGGCCGAGCCGCCGGGCCCCTCCTTGCCGACTTCGCCCGCCGCATCGAGGACGAGGAACTCGACGGCCTGGTCCTCCAACTCACCGACCCCGGCCTCGGTGCCACCCTCGACGCCCTCACCGCCACCATCCGGGAGACCGTCACCGGCCTGCTCGCCGCGACCGGCGCCGACCCGGCCGCCGAACTCTCGGGCGCGGGTGCCGACGGCTGGTGGCTGCGGCTGGCCGGCATCCGCTGGTTCCTCGTCGTCTTCGCCCCCTGCTATCCCGGCGCCTCCCCGCGCTCCACCCGCGGATCGACCTCCACCTTCCTCCTTCTCCAGCCCGTCCAATCCTTCGACCGGCACGCCACCCCCAAGGGCGCGGTCATCGCGCCCGCCATCCGGGAGCGCATCCGCGACGCCCACTACGCCGCCGGCACCCCCTACGACTCCGACCTTGCCCAAGGGACCACTGAGGCGGCCAAGTTCGTCGCCGTGATCAACCCTGGTGACCCGCCCGTCGCGTGGTGGCGCCCGGGCCCGACCGAACCGGAGACCGCATGACCACCACCGGCCTCTCCACCCTGGCTGACGCCATCGCCGCCACGCACGCCTCCACCGCCCCCACGACGTGGGACGCGCCCACCGATCTGCTCGGCGCCGCCGCCGTGCTGTTCACCACCCACCCCGCCGACGGCGCCGATGAACTCCTGGCAGGCATCGCCCGCCTTCTCAGCCACGGCCCCCACCCCGCCGTCACCCTCCACGCCGGCGCGCCCGCCCGGGGCCCGCGCGAACTCGACATCCTGCACCACGCCCTCGCGACCGCCGCCGGACCCGGCCGACCGCCCTGGCCCCACGGCCCCGCCGACCCCGCCCGGCTGGCCGCCGCCACCCACGCGCTCACCGCCACCATCCCCTGCCGCCTGACCGCCCTACGCGCCGCCGCGGTCCTCCACCTCCTGCACCTGCTTCCCGACACCGACGGCCACCTGCACCGCGACCTGATCCGCCGCACCACCTGGCTCCTCGACCCCCGCACCGATGACCCAACCGCCCTGCTGCTGACCCTCACCGCCCCCAACGACCCGCTCGTCCCCGTCCCTCGAAGCCGCACCCACACCCGCGAACGCCACCCCGAGCCGCTCCCACTCGCCGACTGGGCCCTCTGGCCGGCCCCCGACCAAGTCCTCACCCTGTCCGGGCGCATCACCGCAGTCCGCACTCACAGCCACATCGCCTTCGCCGACCTCGCCTGGGACGGCCACGACGCCCAGCTCGCCTTCGACCCCGCTGCTGTCGCCGACCTGCACGCCGGCGACCTCGTCGCCGTCCGGGGCACCTGCTCCACCAGCCGCACCGGCCGCCCGACCCTGTTCGTCCGCCACCTGGAGCGCCACGAACCCGGCGCCCCACCACCGTTACCGGACGCCGCCCTCCTCACCCCGCTCCTCGGCCCGCTGCGCGCACACCTCGCCACGGGCGGCTTCCGCGAGACGATCAGCCCCGTCCTCACCGACGGCTACTTCGGCGGCTCCGCACGGCCGTTCACCACCTGGGCGCACGCCGTCGGACGCCGCCAGTACCTGCGCGTCACCACCGAACTCGACCTGCTCGCCGTCATCGCGACCGGCACCACCCGCTGCTACGAGATCGGCCCGAGTTTCCGCAACGAAGGCCAACGCGGCCGTCCCGCCGTCGAATTCGTGATGCTGGAGGCGTACGCCGCCGACCTCGACCTCGACCAGGCCACCGCCTACCTCGCCGACCTCGTCACCGCCACGACCGGCCTCAACGCCCCGCTGACCCACCAAAGCTTCGACGACGCCTTCCGCGAGATCACCGGCATCGACTCGACCGACACCACCGCCGTCCGGGCCCTGGCCGCCAAGCGAACCCCGTACACCGCCGAGCACACCGACGACCCCGACCGCCTCGCCCGGCGCCTGTGGCGCCACAGCGTCCGCCAGCAACTGCGAGGCCTGACCGCGATCACCGACATCCCCGGCCCCGCCTCACCCCTGATCGCCGGCACCGGCCGCCAGGCACAGCGCATCTGGCTCTACGCCGACGGCCTCGAACTCGCCGAGATCGCCGCCAACGAACGCGATGCCGCCCGCCTGGCCCGCTCCTTCACTGCCCAGTTCGCGGCCGACCGTCACCTCGCCCACCGCACCTACCAGCAAATCATCGACCTGTACGACTGCGGACTTCCCCCGTGCGTCGGCCTCGGCATGAGCGTCACCCGCCTGGCCAGCCTCCGCCCCGTCCCCGTCCCCGTGCCAGCTCAGCGCCGAAGCCCTGTGTTCCGAACCGCAGAGAGGACTCCATGGCCACCACGCCCACCTGGCCCCTGCCCACGGTACCCAGGTCCGCCGACGCCGTGCGGGCCGCAAGCTACCCCGACTTCGTCGCCATGATCAACCAGACCAACGTGATGCCCGGCGCCCACACCACGCTCAGCACCTGGGCCCTGCACTCCCGCCTCGCCCCGCAGCACCGCCTCCTCGACGTCGCCTGCACCACCGGCTTCACCTCGCGCGAGCTCGCCCGCCTCACCGGCTGCGCCGCCACCGGCTTCGACCTCAGCCACGACTCGGTCAACCTCGCCCGCTACAACTACCGCCTCCTCGACCCCACCCTCCGCCTCACCTACCACCAGGCCGACGGCACCACCTACCGGCCCGACCACACCTACAGCCACATCGCCGTCGGCGCCGCCCTCGGCTTCTTCCCCGACCCGCCCGCCATGGCGAACCGGCTTCTCGGCTTCCTCTACGACGGCGGATACGTCCTCGCCGCACCGTTCTGGGCCCCCGAGCCCCTGCCCGACCACGCCGCCGCCGTCCGCCGCGACGTCTTCGGCATCACCAGCCCCATGGAGACCCGCGACCAGGCCCTCGCCCTCTTCGCCGGCCTCGACGTCCTCCACCAGGCCGACCACACCCTCACCCCCGAACCCACCGACGCCATCGAGCACTACTGCCGCTCCACCATTGACCGAGCCTGCACCCAGAGCGGCAACACCGACCCCGCCGTCCGCACCGCCATGACCGACCGCCTGCGCGAGATCAAGCACGCCACCAACACGTTGCGCGCCCATCAGCGCTACACCGTGCTCGTCCTGCGCTACGACGTGGGCGCCTACCCGGACCGCTACGTCGAACTCTTCTGACCACCCAGCGAAAGGCACCACACCCGAGTGATCGTCTTCGTCAACGGCCCATTCGGCGTCGGCAAGAGCACCACCACGGGCCTGCTCGCCGAACGCCTGCCCCAGGCCCTGGTCATCAACCCCGAGGCCATCGGCCACATGCTCTGGGCCCAACTCCCGGAACCCCTGCGTACCGAGGAGTTCGAGCTGGAACCGGTCTGGCCGCCGCTCACCCACTGCATGCTCGACCAGGCCGCCCGCGCCTACGGGCGCCCGATCATCGTCCCCATGACCGTCGCCCGCCGCAAAGTCTTCGACCGGATCGTCCAGCCCCTGCGCGACGCCGGCCACGACGTCCGGCACTTCACCCTGCTCGCCACGGCCGCCACCATCCGCGAACGCCTGCGCGAACGCGGCGAAGGCCCCGACAAGTGGGGACCGCTCAGCTGGGAGGGCAACCAGGTCGAACGCTGCCTCGACGCCCTGCGCCAGCCCGCCTTCGCCGACCACATCGACACCGAGGACCGCCCAGCCACCGAGATCGCCGACGTGATCCTCACCCGCACAGGACTCCACGCAACGGCCTGACACAACACCGAGGGCCGGGCCGGAGCATGCTGCTCCGGCCCGGCCCTCGACGTCGTCAGCGACACGGCCGGGGCGGCCGCCCCGGCTCGGCCGCCAGCCCTACGCGACGGTCAGCAGCGACCGAATCCGGTCCGCCCCGAGCGCCAGCAACAGGGTCGGCAGCCGCGGTCCGGTGTCCCGGCCGACCAACAGCTCGTACAGCAGTACGAACAGCTCCCGCTGGGCCACCTTCAGCTCCGGCGACGCGGGGGCGTCCAGTGGCAGCCCAGCCTGGATCTTCGGCACGCCGTACACCAGCGCCGTCAGCCCGTCGAGCGACCAGTTCTCGTCCAGACCGTCCAGCAGCAGCTTCAGCGCCTCCCGCTTCACTGGAGACAGCTGCTCCAGCCGCTCTCGGTCCGGCTCCGCCCGCACCTGGGTCCGCTCTTCCGCCGGGACGTAGGTGCTCACCCACGCCTGCGCACGGTCTAGTCGGGGTTGGGCCTCATCCAGGCCGGCCAATGGCTCCCCGACAGTGAAGTCTTGAAGGATGCGAAGGGTCTGCTTCGGGTCGCCAGCCGCCACGTCCGCCACCGAGGCCAGCGTTCGAAACGGCAGAGGACGTGGGGTGGACGGCAGCGGCCCGGCCGCCGGACCCAGCGAACGGGCGCGCACCGCCACCTCCAGCTCCGTGGCCGTGGCCCCCTCTACCTTCCGGCCGAGCGCATCCCACTCGTCGTAGAGCCGCAGGATCTCCGCGTCTAGCGCGATGCTGAAGCTCTGGCGCGGCTGTCGGCGGTTGTAGAGCCACCGCAGCACCGCGGGCTCCACGACCTCCAGGATGTCGATCGGGGTGGGCACACCGCCCTTCGAACTACTCATCTTCGCCATGCCACTGATCCCGACGAAGCTGTATCCGAGGTACGACGGCGGAAGCCCGTCGAAGATCTCGCGCACCACCTGCGACCCGACGGTGAACGACGAGCCCGGAGAAGAATGGTCGACGCCGCCAGCCTCGAAGGTCACGCCCTCGAAGGCCCAGCGCATCGGCCAGTCCACCTTCCAGACCAGCTTCCCGCCGTCCGTCTCGGACAGCGCGAAGCCGCCCTCATGACCGCACTCGCACCGGTACTGCATCTGGGTGCTGGCGTCGTTGAAGCTGACGACCGTCGTCGAGTCCCGCCCGCAGACCTCGCAGTACGGCCGGTATGGGTAGTAGCCCGCGGCACTGGCGGCGGCCAAGTCCTCGTCGTCCTGCTCCACCTCGGCGTCGACGGCGGCCTTCTTCGTCCGGTACCGGCCGAGGACGCCGTCGATCTGCTGCCGGTGGCGCATCGCGTGGACGATCTGCTCGCGGTAGGCGCCAGAGGTGTACATCTGCGTCTGGCTGATCTCGTCGACCTCGACACCCAGCTTGGCCAGCGCCGCGCGGAGCGGAGCCTTGAAATGCTCCGCCCAGTTCTCGTGTTCTCCACACGGGTCAGGCACTGCGGTCAGCGGGCGGCCGATGTGTTCGGCGAAGTTCGAGGGGACACCGGCCGGCACCTTCCGGAGCCGGTCGTAGTCGTCCCAGGACAGCACATGGCGACACTCCAGCCCCCGGCGGCGCAGTTCGTCCGCCACGAAGTGCGGCACCATGATCTCGCGCAGGTTCCCGAGATGCACTGGGCCGGACGGGCTGATCCCGGACGCACACACCAGCGCAGCCCCGTCACGGCGTTTGCCCTCGGCGATCACCTGGTCCGCAGCCGCGGCCACCCAATCACCTTGCTTCACGCCCACGTCACAATCCTCCGGCTGATGGGTATTCAGTAGCTTCTAGATTAGAGGTGGTTGGGAAAGATCGAGAACATGTCGCGGCGCGACACCGGCCATGGAAGCCCGGGTGTCGCAGCTGGCGGCTGGAGAGCCGGAAGCCCGCCCCCCAGGGTCGGGGACGGGCTCCGGACGGCTGCCGGGGTTACTCCCAGCCGAGGGCCTGCCGGAATCGGTCGAACTCATCGCGCGGGATCGGCTGGGTCGGCACATACAGCAGCTGTGTGACCGTCCGGTTGGTTCCTGGGTAGGTCCGGTTCTGGTAGATCCGCAGCCGGGGGAAGACGACGGTCTGCTCGGGGCGGGTGAGGTCGAACAGTTGCTCCAGGTCGTGGGGCAGCGGGGTGCCGTCCTCGTCCACCAGGTCGACGTGGCCAATGGCCAGGGGTTGATGGGCGGTGATTCCCGGGGTTGGCTCCACCTGGTTCAGCTCCGGTGCAGCCGTAGAGCTGGACGGTGGGTCGAGCGGCGCGGCGGCCGAAAGCTCGGCGGGCGGGGTCTCCAGATCCGCGCCGCCCGCACTGGCGGCCTCCGCAGCGGCTTCAACGGCCGGCTTCGTGGCGGGCTTGCGGGCGGCCATCAGTGCGCTTTGAAGGTGCCGTAGACGAAGGACTCGGGGCGCGGCACCTCGAGGCCGATACGCTCGGAGCCGCGCATCGTGACGACGCCCCTCTCAAAGTTGTCGCGGTTCTCGGTGCTGACCTGGACGCTGACCTGCTCGCGGTCGTACAAGCGGGCGCCCAGACCGAAGCTGCCGACGAGGAACTTGCCCTGGGTGATCGCCATGGAGTCCACCACGGCGAGCCGCCAGACGATCTTCTGCGCGCCGATCGCGACGTTGACGGCGACCCGGTACGCGCCCTGAAGGTCGGTCTCCAGCTCCAGGTCCTCGAAGTCGAACGGGTGGAGCACGATCCCGGTCGGCGGGTAGTAGGCGAGCACCGCACGGGTGGCGGCACGCCGGATCGCCGCGCTCTGCTTGTCGGTGTCGGTCTGGGCGTAGGTCTGCACCCCCTGGGTGTTGACGATGCCGGTGATCTTCTCGTCGCCGCCGGCTCCGAAGAGGAGTTCGTTGTCCTCGGTCATCTTGACGCCGTCAACGAGTTCGCTGTCGATGATGTCGCGCAGCCGCGGCTCGTCGGCGAGCGTGTTCTTGTGGACCGGGATGGTGTGCGCGATCTCGGCGACCGGGTAGGTGACGGTCTTGAAGGTCAGCTGCGACTGCGGGGCCCGCGCGTACACCTCGACGGCGGCCGTGCCGCCGGGCGGCACCTCCATGGCCCGCTCGGGCACGATCGCCGCCGCGTTGGTGAAGCCGGTGACACGCACCCCGTAGAGCAGGTTCGCGGTGGTGGTCTGGGAGGGGAACAGGTCCCGGATGCGGCCGGGCCGCACGGCGCGCGGCACGATGTCCAGGTGCTCAGGGGTACCGAAGCCGAGGACACCGGCGGTGCCGGCGCTACGGCTGAACACGTCCTTCCGGCCGAGTTGGTCCAGGGCGCTGCCGTCGATGGTCACCATCTGGTCGAAGGAACCCCGGAAGCCGGCGGCCTTGAGGCCCTTGAACTCCTCGCTGTCGAGGAACCGCTCGCCGAGGGACTTCACCTGGCTGGCCAGGTGGGCCGCGAGAGCGGCGTCCTTCGGGGCGAAGGGCTGCGAGGTGGGCTCGTTGAGGAAGGCGTGGACGGTCGCCGCGCCTTCCAGGTCGGTGATCAGCTGCTTGATCTCCTGCGCCTCGCTGAGGGCCTTACGGAAGGCGGCGGCCTTCTCGGCCGAGACGGTCACTCCGCCGTCCTCGACGGCGAAGGACGCGCTGATGGTGTCGAGCTCGGCGGCCTTGGCGCGCAGCGCGCTGTTCAGCTCCTTGAGCCGACTCTTGTCGATGGTGGTGGGCACGGTGTTGCGCTCCTTGGGATGGTGCCGGGCCACCCCGCCAACGCGGGACGGAAGAGGTCCAGCCGTGCGACCGGTCAGCACCGGATCACCACGGCGATCGGCACACCGTAGGAAGAGCTGATTGTTAGTGTCGCGTCGAGGCTCACGCCGCGTTCCCCCACTGCTGTCAGCGCTGCCCGACGCTCTCAAGTCGTCTTTTCATCAGCCGATTTGGCTGTGCCCAGCTCGGCTTGGGGCTGGTGAGTGTGGTGCTGTTCGGCAGGGTGCCGGGCAGCCGGCCATCCGCCGGCCAATGCGCTGGAGACCCATGTACCCCTTCCCCCGACCCCAACTACCGCCTCTGGATGCCCCCATGGGCTGGCTTGCCGAAGCCGGCCATGACGTGAACCCGCTCCTGATCATCGACGGGCAGGAGTTGCGGGTCGTCCAGACCCCTACCGGGTGGGCACTGCTGATCAGCACTTCCTCCACGGTCGAGCTGTCCGGGCCGTCGGACACCTCCGCGCAGGCGCAGGAGTGGCTGCACCAGTACGCGGCATGGCGTCTGTGGCCGCTGGCCCGCACCCGCGGGCCCTGGGGCTGCCTCGCCCTGGCTTCGGAGGGCTGGATGACCGCGCTGGCGCGCACGGCCCTGCCCCCGACCGTGCAGGTGCACCTCGGCGTGCAGGAGGCCGAGGTGCACGCGGCCGCTCACCTGATTGTCCCGGCCGGGTCGTCTACCGAGGGCAGTACCAGCCTGCCGCCGGGGGTCCGGGCGGTCCAGGAACGCTTCTGGCCAACCGACACAATCCGTTGACCTGCAGTGACATCTGATCGGAGAGGTGACCGTTCCCACGATGTTGGAGATCAATTCCCGGCGGCCCTCCACAGGGCGATACTGACCAATGCGAAATCCTGCTGCTGTCCGTTGGCCGCGTGATGAGCGTTGCGCGCGCACTCCTGGGACGAGAGGAAGTCGGACGGCCAGCAGCATGGGAGCCAGATACGGCGCGGGCCCGGCGGCACAGAGCTGTGCCGCCGGGCCCCGTCAGGATCGTGAAACGTCAGGCGGTGTTCGGGTACATGGTCCAGCGCTGGTTGGCGTGACCGGCTGAGCAGTCCCAAATGCCCAGGGCTGTGCTGTTGGCGTCGTTCCAGCCGGGCAGTTCGATGCAGCGCTTGGCCGTGGGGTTGTAGATGGTGCCATCCGCCTGCAGGGTCCAGACCTGGCCGGTGGCGCCGCTGCAGTCTGCTGTGACGACCTGGGTACCGTTGGCGGTGCCGTTGTCCATGGTCGAGACGCAGCGTCCGCCGGTGCGCAGGGTTCCGTCGGAGGCGAAAGTGAACTTCTGGCTGGCTCCGTTCCAGCAGTCGTAGAACCTGAGGTTGCCTCCGTTGCTCGCACCCCAGTTGTCGAAGCAGCGGTTCGGATTCTGTACAGAGCTGATGTTGTAGCTGACCGGCGTCGGGACGGGCAGTTTGCGCGGGGTGCCGAAGCGGGGCAGGCCAGCCTCGGACGCGGTGCCCAGGTACTGGGTGAGGGTGCCGCTGGAGTCGGTCACGATGAGGCCGGGGTTGCCGTCGCCGTTGATGTCACCCGGTGAGTCCACGACGGGGTAGGCGGCGGAGCTGAATCCGCCGGGCAGCAGCGCGTTGGCGGTCGGGCTGGTCCACTGCTGGCTGCTGTTGTTGAGGCAGTCCCAGAGGATGAGGTGGTTGCCTGGGTTGTTCTGGCCGTCGGGGACGGCGAGACAACGGCTGGATTGGGGGTTCTGCAGGGTTCCGGTGTACGGGCCGTCGACCCACTTCTGGGAGCCGGTTCCGTTGCAGTCCCAGAGCTGGATGTTGGTGCCGTTGTAGGTGTCGCCGTTCTTGACGTCCAGGCACTTGCCGAGGACGTGGAGGGTGCCGTCACTGCCTCGGGTGAAGGACTGGCCACTGATGCCGAGGCAGTCCCACAGCTGGGCAGGTGTGCCGTTGCCGGTGTACGCGCCGTTAATGTCGGCGCACATGTTCGCGCTGGCAGCGTTCTTCACGGCCGAGACGAGCGCCTTGTGAGTGGGTACGTGCAGGGATTTTGCCGCTGGCGTGCCACTGGTAAGGGGCATCGCCAGGGTGGTGATTGCGCCGGTGGTGGTGTCGCGTACCCACAGCGTCGGGACACCTGCGATCACGCCAGGGGACAGCAAGGTGAAGCCGTCCCAGTCCTCGTTGTCGCCGCCGAGGTCGACACCGTCGCCGAGCGGGCAGCCCCCGACCGAGCTTCCTGGGTAGAACCGCAAGCGGCCGTTTTCGATCGTGATGACGTTCGGCCGGCTGGCACTGTTCGGCATGGCGCTGAGGGCTGTCAGCTGATCGACGTGGTCCCAGGTGCCGCCGAGGCCCTTAGGGCACGTGCCGCTGTTGCCGATCTGCATGACGCCCGAACGGTCGCTGAAGTGGCCCGGCGTTCCGGCTGGCACACGGGTGGAGTCATTGAAGTAGACGTAGAAGTGCTTGGTGCCCTTATTGTAGGCGAACAGGTCGTCGACGCTGTTCTGGCTGATCGAACCGCGGTGGGCGATCAGGTAGTTGTTCCAGCTGTCCTGCTCGGGGCTCTGCGCCTTGGTGGAAGCGATGCCAGGCTGGGCAGTGAAGTCACTATTGCCCGGAAGCAGCGTCAGCGAGCCGTCCGCAGCAGGGATCAGGTAGTCGGGGGTGCCGTCGAAGTCGACGTCACCGGCGACGACCTTGGTGGCTTGGTTCCAGGGCGCAAAGAAGTCGTAGGTCGCGGCCTGGGGCTGAGTGTTGCCCGCGTTGTCCGTGGCGCGTACGTACAAGCGGTGGGTGCCCCACTGGTCAGGGTTGAGGTTGATCGGGATATCCGCGTAGGCGTTGCCGTTGGCGTCGACGCCAGCGACGGGCTGGGCCTTGTAGCCGGTCGGCGGGATGTTGTCGTCCAGGTTGTACTGGAACTCGCGAACGCCACTGGCCAGGCAGGTGCCTCGGGTGCAGCCGCTGGGGACCGGGTCGGTACTGGTGACGCGGATGGTGGCGCCCTTGTCGCCAGCGTGGCCGGTGGGCTTGATGCCGCTGCCGATCGGGGGGAAGACGGTGGAGGGCGCGATGTAGGCGAGGGTGGGTGGGGTCAGGTCGACGTTGAAGTAGCAGTAAGCGGTGCCCGCGCTGCCCATCAGCCCGTCGGTGGCCCAGGCGTTCCAGCCGTACTGGTGCCCGTCGGAGGCCGGGAAACCGATGTTGGCATCACCCCAGCCCCGGCCGTTGATCGCCTGGCTAGTGGGCCAGGTGACGGTGGCGGGAGCCCCATTGGCGTCCGCCGCCATGTTGTCCCATATGTGGAAGCCGACATTGATGTTCGTCCCCGGCATCGGGGTGGAGGCATAGGCGTGCAGAGTGATGTCGGAGGCGCCGTTGCCCAGCGGCACGGTTCGCCCGATCCAGCCTGGCTGACCGCTGCCGCAAGCGTAGCCGTTCGGGTTGATCGGCATCGGGCTGGTGTACATCGAGTCGGGGGTGTTCGGCGGGAGGTCGTAGGTCGCGATGACATACGGATTGGTGTTGAACCGCATGAAGTGATCGATGCTGGTGGAGCGAGTCTCGTCGCCGAACAGGCCAACGGTCAGTGGCCGACCTTCCTGGACTACCTGGCGCAGCGCGCCCGTGACATCGAAGTCGACACCCTGATACCCACAGGAACCGTACGCACTCTTGGGCCACTTGGTCTCGCCGTCTTGACGTACGCCGGGCTGGTTGTTCCAGGTGGTGCCGCCGTCGATGCCCCAGGTCCACTTGAGGGTGACCGGCGCGGTGGCGCTGCAGTCATGAGCTGCGCCGTAGGTCTCCGAGAAGTACGCCTGGGCGTGATCGATGTACATCTGCGGGGTCAGGGCCCCAGTGCCGATCTCGTAGAACGAACGCTCCATGCCATAGCAGTTGCTCCGGTAGTGCTGGTAACCCACGCCCTCGCCGTTGTCCTGGGCGACGTCGTACTGCGGCGAGCCGGCGCACCCCTCCATCACCTGGGCGAAGTGGCTGGTGCCCATGGTCGGGGCGGGCTGGAAGGTCGGGTCGATGAACAGCGGCCAGACGGTGCCGTTCCCGGCCATCAGGTCCGTGTCCGGGGTCAGGGTCAGCTTGCCGTTCGTCGTGTCGACAGGGACCGGTTTGACGTGTGCTCCGAAGCCAGGGCCGTCCGTGGAGGATGCGTCCGGGCTGGTCGAAGGAGAGACCGAGGCGGGAGCGAGCGAGCCGACGCGCGGCGCGGCAACCGACGTCTTCTTGGCCGGAGCTGCGCTTGGTGCTCCCGACTCCGTGACTGCTGAGTCCCACATGAGGGGAACGGGTGCTCGGAAAGCGGGTGTGCCGTCCGGCCCTGCAGCCGTCAGATTGCCCTGCGAATCGGCGGAGACGGTGAGGCCCTTGGCGGTGGTGCCGAAACTGAGGGTTTTGAGCACTGGGTTGGCGGCGGCGTTCGCATCCTTGACGACCAGGACCTCACGGACGGCGCCCTGGTCGGACACATCGACCCGCAGGTCCACGCCAGGCAGGACCGCCGGATAGGTGGCGGTGCTGCCAGACACCGTGGGTGCGGGCAGAGCAACCGGGAAGGTCAGCGCAAGGCTGCGCCCGTGGCTGTCGGTCAGCGTCGCCAACGGGCCGGTGCCACCGCCGGACAGGGAAACCTGCGACGGTGTGGCGCTTGGCGAGTAGGACCCGTCCGGGCCGCGGTTGAGTTTGGCGTCGACCGGGGTCCACGTGCCGTCCTGCTTCTTCACACGCGTCGGCCGGAGGTGTGAGGTGACGGTGAGCTTGCCGTTGGGCTCGGCGACGGTGAGCGAGGTCTCGGTGGTCAGGGCGTCAACCGTGACCGGCTTGCCTGTCTTCTTTGCCGTGAGCTGGGCCGCCTGGACGGCGTTGCCCGGGATCATGTCGGACGACTTCGGGGCGTCCGTCGACGATTGGCCGGGCGGTACGGCGAACGGGCGGTCGTCGGCCGCCGCGATGCCGGGCGTGGTCGCGAGGAGGGCGAGCGCGCACACGGCAGCGAGGCGTCTCGTCAGCCTTCGAGCGGCTGACGGAAGAACGGGAAAGAGTTCCCCCATGGTGTGTCAATCACTTTCAGACAGGGCTGAATCCCCACGAACGGTTGTGCGATGCGTCACATTGACCGGAGTGAGGTGTGGTCTTTGTCCATTTCTGGCGCCATATCCAACACATCGTTCACTGACGATGAGTCATGTGAATAGGTCACGCGTAGCCGAACGCTATTGCGTCCCTTGGCCTGCTGGCAATACGGTGCCCGCCGTCCTTCATGGACTTGATCTGACCACACATCAACACAGTTCAGATCAATACGGATAAAGGAACGATAAGGGTACGCATGAAACTCAGAAGGACATGGCCAGTCGGTCGGCCACCAGGAGGGGGCGGCCGACGAAGCGTCTTGACCGCAGCGGCCTTGACGGCCGTGATGTCGTTGGTGGTTCCGCTCGCCAGCTCTAGTACAGTCTTCGTCGCCCGCGCCGCCGATCACGGCAATGACCGGCTTCCCGAACTGCCGCGCGTCAGCGGACACAACGCCGACGGCAAGGCGAACCGTAAGGACCTGCCGCGCCCAACCGGGGCCCGCGACCTCACGACGCACGCCCCCACCCAGGTGCAGTGGCCCAGTCAGGCCACGGCCTCGGTCGATCTGAAGGCTGAACCTGCGAGTCCGGGCAAAGGGAGCACTGCCAAGGGTGGTGACAGTGCTGGCGTTCAGGTCGGCCTGACCCCGGTCCGGCTCAGCGCTGCGTCGCCCGACCACGTCAGTGACAAGGCCAAGGCAGCGGCTGGAGACGCCTCCCAGATCGGCAAGCCTTCCTCGGTCGAGGTCAAGGTCGCCGACCGCAGCCAGAGCAACAAGGTCAACGTCGACGGCCTCCTCGTCGGGCTGAAGCGCACCGACGGCGGCCGTCAAGCCGCTAGCCTCAACATATCCCTTGACTACGGTGCGATAGCCGACGCTTACGGCGGCGGATGGGCCTCCCGGCTCCACCTGGTCGCCATGCCCTCGTGCGCGCTGACCACCCCCGAGCTGGCCGAGTGCCGGACCCGGCAGCCGCTCGACTCCGTCGTCGACCCGGTGACCAAGACGATCAGCGGAACCGTCGCGGTGCCGGGCGGCACCCCGCTGGGCGCGGAAGCCTCGCCCAGCGGGGTATCCGCCATGAAGCTCGACTCGCTGTCCGCATCCGCATCTGCCGCCACCTCCGCGAACAGCGGAATGGCCGTGGCGGCGGAATCCGCGCCCGGCGGTTCCCAGGGCTCATACACCGCGACCGACCTGTCGACCACCGGCTCATGGTCGCAGAACGCATCCGGCGCCTTCACCTACAGCTATCCCATCACCACGCCACCGTCGGTGACCGGTACAGCGCCCGGGGTGGCCCTTTCGTACAATTCCCAGGCCGTTGACGGCGAGACGTCGGCTCGCAACTCTCAGGCGTCCTGGATCGGCGATGGTTGGTCGTACGGTCCCGGCTTCATCGAGCGCTCCTACAAGGCGTGCAAGAACGCGGGCATCGACAACTCCGGCGACCAGTGCTGGGCCGGCTGGACCGCCACCATCTCGCTCGGCTCCCGCACGGGTGAGCTAGTGCGTGATGACAAGGGCCTATACCACCTGCAGAACGACGACGGAACTCGCATCGAGCGGCTGACCGGCGCGGTCAACGGCCTGTGGCAGGGCGAGTACTTCAAGGTCACCACCACCGACGGTACCTCCTACTACTTCGGCCTCAACCACGCCCCCGCTACGACAGCCGACGGCGCCACCAACAGCGCCTGGGGCGTCCCGGTCTACCACCCGAACAGCGGCGACCCCTGCTACAACGCCGCCAAGGGCAAGGACTCCCAGTGCGACCAGCAGCCCGGCTGGCGCTTCAACCTGGACTTCGTCGTAGACCCGCACGGCATCGTGCAACGCTACGACTGGGCCACCGAGTCCAACCGCTACGCCATGGGCGCAGGCCAGGCCGGCGCATCCGGCGGCAATGGCACCCTCACCACATACACCCGCGGCGGCTACCTCACCCGCGTCTCCTACGGCTACCAGCTCACCGACGTGCTCGCCGGCCGAGAGCCCTCCGCCCGGATCACCTTCGACACCGCCGAGCGGTGCGTGACCTCTGCGGACACCTGCAAGCCGGAGAACCTCAACTCCTCCACCGCCACGAACTGGCCCGACGTCCCGTACGACCTGGCCTGCCAGGACGGCTGGACCACCAGCGGTACCGGCTCCAACGTCTGCCGGTCGGCGTCGCCGACGTTCTGGTCCACCAAGCGGCTCACTGCCATCCGCACCGAGCTGCGGACCCAGAGCGGCTGGCAGGCCGTGGACAAGTACGAGCTGACGCAGGTCTTCTCGGACGCCGGCGGCATCATGGACCCAGTCACCGGCAAGACCCCGGACAAGCAGAACGTCGGGAGCCTGCAGTCCGTGATGTGGCTGTCCAAGATCCAGCACACCGCGCAGGACCCTTCCACCGGTGGCAGCGAGGTCAAGCTCGACCCGACCACCTTCGCCGGGACCGAGATTGACAACCGCGTCGACGGCTCCGACACCGGCGCCCCGCCCCTCTACCGGCCACGGATCATCGGCGTCAACACCGAATCCGGCACGTCGATCGTGGTCACCTACCGCGACCCGGAGTGCTCGCGGACCAAGGGCACCATACCCACCTCGGCGGACAGCAACACGATGGCCTGCTACCCGGTGTACTGGACCCCGACGGGCGCGGCCGCGCCGATCGCGGACTGGTTCAACAAGACCCTGGTCGCCAAGGTCACCGCTTCGGACACCACCAAGGCCAACTCCCCTTCCCGCGAGACCTCCTACAGCTACAGCAGTGCCGCGTGG
The DNA here is from genome assembly GCF_040685395.1 of Kitasatospora sp. NPDC088779. NCBI lineage: Bacteria > Bacillati > Actinomycetota > Actinomycetes > Kitasatosporales > Streptomycetaceae > Kitasatospora > Kitasatospora sp. NPDC088779. Next base: position 152,393 of record NZ_JBFBHW010000012.1, read on the forward strand.
CACCGCGACGACTCGGACCTGACCGACGACCAGTACCGCACCTGGAACGACTTCCGCGGCTACCGCACCGTCACCACCACCACGGGCACCGCACCCGACCCGGTCAGCCAGACCACCGTCTCCTACCTACAGGGAATGAACGGCGACTACCTCGCCGACCGGACCACCCGGCGAGTCAGCAAGCCGAAGAACTCCCTCGGAGAGGAAGCCGTCGACAGCAACTGGCGCGCCGGCACACCACAGGAGACCGCCACCTACACCCAGGCCGGCGGCACTCCCATCACCAAGCAGTTCAACGACGCCACGGTGCTCGCTCCCGGCCCGACTGCCAGCAGGACCAGGACGGCCTGGACCTCCAAGACAGGAGCTACGGTCTCAACACTGCCACCGCTGGAGGCACACCGCGTCAAGTCGACTACCAGCCGCTCCAGCGCGTTGCTGTCCGACCAGAAGTCCTGGCGCACCGGCCGCACCGTCACCACTTACGACGACCTCGGACGGCCCATCACGGCCGACAACCAGCCCGACCTCACCACCGGTGACGGCCGAACCTGCGCCACCACAACCTACGCGGCCGCACCGTCCGGCAACCCGATGATGCTCAACTACCCGAGCGACATCCTCACTGTCGGCGGAGACTGCAACACCGCACCGTCCGCCACCACAACCATCAGTGACCGACGGCTGATCTACGACGGCAGCGCCGATCCGGCCAACCCCGGCACGGTCAACGTGCTCGGACAGAACGGCACCACGCTCGGCTACACCACGGCGACCCAGTCGCTAAAGTCGTACGACGCCCAGGGCCAGGCCACCTACCAGACCCTCACCGCGCAGGCCTTCGACGCCTACGGACGCATCACGCGCAGCATCGACGGCGCAGGCGCGGTCAACCTGACAGCCTACAACCCGGCGACAGGAACGCTTCCGACCGAGATCTCCACGACCAACCCGCTCGGCTGGAACGCCAAGAGCGTCCTCTCCCCAGCCCGTGGCCTGGTCACCAGGGCGATCGACGCAAACGGTCGCGTCACCGATGCGACCTACGACGCGCTCGGCCGTCGCACCGCCGTGTGGCTGCCCGGCAACAGCAAAGACGCGGGCAAGACGGCGGACCGGACCTTCAGCTACGAACTCCACGGCGTCGATCCAACCCCGTCGAGTCACGCGAACCCGCCTAGCGTCACCACGCAAACACAGTTGGAGAACGGCACCTACCGGACCGACGCCACCATCTACGACGGTTTCGTTCAGCCCCGCCAGGTCCAGTCCACTCCCGCCAACAGCGCTGGCGGCCGCGTGGTGACCTCCACGCGGTACGACAGTCACGGCAAGGTCACCAAGACCACTGCCGCTTGGTCCGACCCGACCACCAGCCCTGGCACCGCCCTGTTCGAGGAGGATGACAACACCGTCCCCTCTCAGACCCGGACCGTCTACGACGGCGCCGGTCGGGTGATCGCCAGTAAGCTCTTCGCCAAGGCCACTGAGCTGTGGCAGACCGCCACCGCCTATCCCGGCGCAGAACGGACCGACACCACTCCGCCCGCTGGCGGCGTTCCGACGACGGTGTACACCGACGCCCTCGGCCGGACCACGGCCTCCGTGCAGCACGGCGGGCCGGGCATCGGCGACGTGACGACCCACTACGCCTACGACGCGCGCGGCAAACTCACCAGCACTGCGGACAACGCCGGCAACGCCTGGACCTACAGCTACGACGTCCGCGGCAACAGGATCTCGCAGAACGACCCGGACACCGGTACCAGCACCACGGCGTACGACGACCTCGGCCGGGTGGTAAGCACCACCGACGGCCAGGGAAAGAGCCTCTCGTACACCTACGACCTGCTCGGCCGCAGCACCGGCCGCTATGAAGGCACCGACACCGGCGACCAGTCGAAACTGCTCGCAACCTTCACCTACGACACCCTCGCGAAGGGCTACCCGACCTCGAACACGCGCTTCGTCGGCGGCGCCGCAGGCAGTGCGTACGTACAGAAGATCAACGGCTACACCACCAGGTACCAGCCGACCTCCACAACCAGCACCATCCCCGCCACTGAGGGCAAGCTCGCCGGCGACTACACCCAGACCGCTTTCTACACCGACAACATCGGCCTGCTCGCCGGCTACGGCTATAGCGGGGACGGCGGCCTGCCCGCCGAGAAGCTCGGCTTCGGCCGCGACCTGATGGGCGAGGTCGTCAACACCGGCACCGACAGCACCAAACTGCTAGACCTGGCCAACTACAACGCGCTCGGCCAGCTCCTGCTATCCCAATACGGAAACCGCGGCGAACTGCTGCGTACAGCCCGCACGTACGACGACACCACCGGCCGCCTGACCACGAGCAGCGTCAAGCTGCAGCAGTCCGACGCCAACCCGATCTCGTTCACCAGCTACGGCTACGACCAGGCCGGAAACCCCACCAGCACCTCCGAGCTCCAGTCCTCGGGCGGCACCGACCAGGTGACCGACACCCAGTGCTTCCGCTACGACGGCATGGACCGTCTGGCGGAAGCATGGACTGACACCTGGGGCGTGAGCGCATCCGGCGCGGGCCAGACCTCCCGCTGCAACAACAGCAGCGTCGGACTCAACTCGCTGGGCGGACCGGCTCCGTACTGGCAGAGCTTCCAGTACAACCTGCTCGGCGACCGCACCCAGCAGGTCAGGCACGACCTCACGGGAGACACCTCCCGCGACATCACCCAGACCAGCACCTACCCCGGCAACGATCGGACTCCCGCCGCCAAACCCAACACACTCACCACCGTCACCTCCCGCACCGGCACCCCGACCAGCACCCTTCCGTCAGCTATGGCGGGCACCGGCAACACCCAGCTCTGCCTCGACATCACCAGCGCACGAACCGCCGACGGCACAGCGGTGGATACCTGGACCTGCAACGGCAGCGGCGCCCAGAAGTGGAGCCGACCAGGTGACGGGACCCTGCGGGCGCTCAGCAAATGCGCCGTTCCGAGCAACGGCAGCGGCGGTGCAGGCGTCGGCATCATGCTGGCCACCTGTGACGGCAGCAACAATCAGAAGTGGCAGGACGGCGCCAACGGCGCTCTCGTCCATGCCGCCTCCACGCTGTGCCTGGACATCCCAGGATGGAACCAGAACCCCGGCACCCCGATCGGTCTCTGGTATTGCACCGGCAACGCCAACCAGAACTGGCCGGCCGCTGTCAACGCACCGAGCGGTCCTGCATACACGGCGACATTGACTCCGCAGTACGACGCGGTCGGCAGCACCACCGCCCGAGCAAGCACTGGCACTACCACCCTGCCGTCTGCCGTTCCGACGGGTACCACCGCGCTGTGCCTGGACGCGTCCGGTGCCCAGAATGCCAACGGCACGGCAGTCCAGACCTGGACCTGTAATCGCAGCGCGGCACAGGACTGGACCATAGACACCGACGGCACCCTGCGGGTCCTCGGCGCCTGCGCCCGCCCCGTCGGCGGGACCGGGGGTTCCAACGCCCAGATCGAACTCTGGGCCTGCGACCCGAATGACGGCAGCCAGCAGTGGCGCACCGGAACCGACGGGTCCCTCGTCCACAAGACCTCCGGCCTGTGTCTGGACAATCCAGGGGGCAACCCCAACCGTGGCACCCGCGTCGTGTTGTGGACCTGCAACCGGGGCCCGAACCAGAAGTGGGGTCCGAACGGAACCCAGCCCACCGCCGGCGCGACCCAGGCCTTCAACTACAACAGCGAGGGCCGCACCGAAAGCGTCACCACCCCGAACGGGGCGGGTACCAGCACCTCCCAGTACCTCTACGACGCCAACGGAAGCCTGCTCATACAGCGGGGCCCTGACGGCACCCTCCTCTACCTGTTCGACGGAGCCGAGCAGCTCACCCTCTCCACAGACGGCACGACCGTCTCGGGCAAGCGCTACTACCAGCATCCAGACGGCACCACCGTCATCCGGACCAACAGCGGAGCCGTCACCTACGAACTGACCAACCCCCAGCACAGTTCCACCCTCCAGGTCGACGCCGCCACCAAGGCCGTCGCCCGGCGCGCCTTCGACCCGTACGGCAGCCCCCGCGGCACCGCCCCGGCCACCTGGGCCGACAACCTGGGCTACCTCGGCAAACCCACCGACAGCAGCAGCGGGCTCGACCTGTTGGGGGCCCGCAACTACGACCCGGCCCTGGGCCGGTTCCTCACTGTCGACCCGGTCTTCGAATCCGGCGACTCCAACCAGATGGGCGGGTACACCTACGCCGCCAACAACCCGGTCGCCAAGTCCGACCCGTCAGGCTTGATCCCGCTGGGATGCGGAACGGAAGGCGCCTGCTACGGCTACACGCCCGACAACGGTTGTAAAGGTGGGACGTGCGGAGGCTCCGACAACGCAGAGTGGGGCGCTCAGCACGGACTGACTCCCAACAATGGCGGCGGATGCAAGCCGGGCGATTGCGGAACCGCCAAAGCCGCGCCCAGCTACTGGGACTGGCTGGTCATGAAGCGTGAACTTCAGAAGTATTGGAATTACACTCACGAGAAGGTCTGCCTTGACCGGCGAGGCTGTAAAACTCTTGCAGAGTGGAAACAGGACGGTGCAGATCGGGCCCAGAATCTTAATAATTTCCTTTCGAGTGTCGCTCATGGCACCGAGATGGTCGCAGGATCCACTGTCACGGCGCTTGGCGGAACACTTCTTGCGTCTGGCGCAGCCGAATGCGGTTCGGGAGTTCTATGCCCAGCGGGTGCTCCTTCCATGGCCGGCGGAGCCGCACTTGTAGCTCCCGGAATGTCACTGGCTGCGGACGGCGCCAGGGGCCTAGGCGATGACCTCGGGAAGCTCTTCTCGGAGGCGGATTCGTCCTGGATTCCCGAAGATGCAAACGCTAAACTCCCCGACGCCTGGGGAGCTGGCAAGGGCACCAAGAAGGGCGTCGGATGGCGCTGGAATGACGGCAAGGGGAACGGCGTCCGCATCGACCAAGGAAATTCAAACAACTCCCAAGAGTACCAGCAGGTCGATCATGTCGTAGTCAACTACGGTGGGAAGATCATTGGTCGAGACGGGAAACCGATTGAAGGCCCCATCAATAAGGACCAGCACAACGCATACATGGCCCACATTCCACTGGAAAATTGGCTCAAGTGGAATAATTGGTACTCCCCCTCTGGGTGAGTGAAATTCAACTTCCCCATGCCAATGAAGGGATGACCACTGAAGACAAAGACGCCTCACAGGCTCTAGCGTTGACATAGCCCTTCAAGCTATATCCACCCCGAGCATCCATGTGAGCATCTGGTCGAATTCTTCCAGTCGTGCCCACTCTCTCCTCGAACCCCTATCAAACTCATGTTTGATAGGGGTCCTTGGTGTCAATCGCCCAATCCGCACTAGCCACGGTGCGCCGCCTCGGCCACCTGGCTCTCGGTAAGCATTTCCCTCCGCGCTATGCCGCCTGACCCGCCACGCTGGCAGCGAACAACTGAAACACCGCGCCTACCCGGATCTGGTGCCGACCTACGAGGTGCCATCAGGGGCCTGTTCGAACGATCGCGAGGCGAGTACCCTTGGACCGTGATTGATCATGGCATTGCCCTCCCTTATCACCGCCTTCATGTCGTGCCTGCGGTTGTGGCGCTAGCCAGCCCATCATTGCAGCGGGAGGTGTGGCTTGACCCGAGCGAACTGCAGGACCTCAACCACATCGCACACGTTCTATTCGATGACTTCTGCGATGCGGACGATCCGTCGCGCTCGTTGGGGTACAGCCTTCGCACAGACGAGGAAGTCGAGCTGATGGCGCGTCTTGGCGCTGCCTACACGGCCGTTCAGGATGCGGTCGGCGCTGATGCCCCTGACGAGGTCTACCTGGACTCGCCGGACTGGCCTGCCGTAGTCGCCACAGCGGCTCGGCTGGCTCAGGTGATGGTGACCAATGACCTCACGGCTTTGGAAAAGCTACATGAAGCCGGCTATCGCTGGCCGCCCGCCACCGGGCAGGCTCCATTCGAGACCAGCAATGGGGAAGTTAATTCATGACGGCAGCCAGTACTCCACCGAGAGTTCTCCTTATGCCCAGCTCGGCGGCACTCGCTTCAACAGTCAGACGTTGGACCTGATATCCGGAAAGACCCCCGGATGTTCCCCGAGCGGGCGAAAGGCCGTGGATGCCGCGGAAGAGGACGGTGGCAGCCGAACACCGACTGGTCGCCGATCTCCGGCAGCCGCTGCCCGCTTCCGGATAGCGGACAGGACCCTGGACGCCATCGACCTCCTCAATAGAGGGCCCGAGGATGCGGCCGGGGCGGTCGAGGCGGCCGGAGAGGTGCTCGACGCCCTCGCGGCCACGGCCTTGCCTGCCCAGAAGGCCGATCTGCTGGCCGCAGCCCGGCCCGACGACGCCCCACACGCCCTACCCGATCAGCGGAGACACGAAACGCCCCTCACGAACCCGTGAGCGGCGATCCAAAAGTCAAGACAACAATACGCCGGTCAACCCGACAAACTGTCGGATTGACCGGCGTATTCGGTCGGATGGCCCTTCTGGGTGCGGGAGGGCTACCGGGCGTTGGCGACGTGGGCCACAGCCGACCTGGGGGCGATTACGCGGGACGCCTACCGGAACCACGAGCTTGGGCGCGGCAACTACTCGCCGATCGACCTGGCCGAGCAGCTCGGCGTCTCGCACGCGGCGATCTCTGCCGCTGCAGCCAGGCGCGGCTGGAATCCCGCGATCAGCAAGGCAGTTGGCGTGCTGGCGAGGCGGTAGCGCTCTCGCCAGGCAGTGAGCACGGCGGGGTTCCGGGTACCCCCTGCACCTGGTGGCGGCGACGCTCGGAGAGAACGAGGTGCGACGACGTCTGGACGCCGTGCGGACGGCCTGACCGGGGTCCGGGATGCCGAAGGGGCGGATACCGTGTGTCCGCCCCTTCGGCTACTGAGTAGCGGGGACAGGATTTGAACCTGCGACCTCTGGGTTATGAGCCCAGCGAGCTACCGAGCTGCTCCACCCCGCGTCGGTGAGACCGACTGTACGGCACGAACCGGTGGTCACAAACCTGGTTGCTGCACGGTCGGCGCCGATGGGATCAGCGCGCGAGTTGTCCGGCGAGGGTGGGCGACGGCTGCGGCACCTCCCCGAAGTCCTCGTCGTCGCACAGGATGGTCAGCCGGTTGATGACGCTCTCAAGGGCTGCGGGGAGTCGTGGGTGGAGCCCTTCATGGCAGCGGGCGAGTATGTCACGCCGGACGTCCTCGGGCAGCAGCGGAGTCAGTGCCTGGAAGGTACGGCGGGTGCGCGGTGTGGCCGAAACGCTCTCGGCCTGGCCTCGCCAGTGGGCCGCGTCACGGGTCTCGCCGAGGGTGAGGTGGTGCAGGTGCAGCAGGTAGGCGGCTGTGGCGCTTCCGGAGCCAGCCGCGAACTGCCACCAGAACTGGGCGGCGTCCGCGCGGTTGGTGACGAACAGCAGGCTGCCGAAGACGAGCGCTCCTTCGGGGTGGACCTGGTCGGAGTTGACGAGGCGGTCGAGGGACCGGCCGGCCTGGGGCGCGTTGAGGACGAGGGCGACCGCCAGGTCGAGTTCGTGGAAGGCTTGCTCGTGATCGGAGGGGAAGGGGGCCGGAGCCGCCGTGATGTGGGCGGCTGCGGCGGGCGGCGCGGTGCTGGTGCAGGTGAAGATCCTGGCCTCGGCGGTGTCCGTGTCCGGGCCCAGGTCGAGGTGCGGGTCGGCGTGCCAGGTGAGGAGGCTGGGGTGTTGGTCGGCGGCGGGTCGGCTCACTGGTCCTCCTTTGGCCGTTCGGCGAGTTCGGGCCTTCCGATGGCGTTGGCGAGGCGGCGGCGGGCGTGGCGGAGGTTGGAGCGCAGGGTCGACAGGGGGGTGCCGAGGAAATCGGCGACCCCCTGCTCGTCCAGGTCGAGGCAGTACCGGAGTACCACGCTGTCGTGCTGGCGCTCGGGCAGTTCGAGGATCGCGGTCATCAGGCCGATGCGCTCGGGCAGCGTCTCCAGGCTGATGCGGGCCTGACGGCGGAAGTGGTCGATGACGGCGTCCAGCGCCGCCGCCTGCACGGCGACCGGCTCGCTCTGCGCAGCGCGCCAGGCCGCGAGGTGTTCCTTGAGGAGCCTCCAGGCATAGGCTGCGGGGATCTCCTGGCGCAGGGCGAAGGACCAGTTGCGGCGCAGGTGCTGCTTGGTCGCCGCCACGACCAACTCGGGACCGCCGTCGCGATAGCCGACCTGGGTACGGACGAAGCCCAGCCAGGCACGTTCGTGGGTGGCGCAGAACGCGTCGAAAGTGAGCGTCAGGCGTGCTCCGCCCGGAGTCGTCCCGTTGGTGTCGGTCAAGGCCCGGCCTCCCCTGCGGCCGCCGACGTTGGGCGGCTCGTCCCGGTTGATCAGCATGACGGTTCCCCTCCCCGTACCGGCGTGTGGCCGGTGCTGGTGCGCTTCGGGGGAACTCGTCTCCCCCCGAGGCACATGCAAGCGCAGTCAGGGCCCCTGGGTGCAAAGGAGGCGCAAAGAAAATGACTGACGGTAATAGTATGACTACTGCATTACCTGATCGATTGTCAGGTCGTCGTGTCTTAGGTTGGTCATCGCGCTCCCGCGCCGGCCGGAGCGGGCGGGTTCGCCCGTCCGGGCGGCGTCGGGGTTGACATGCAACGGCCCCGGGCAGGTACCGCAGGAGCATCCGCCGGTGGCGCGCCGTGGCGCGCTCCGCATGGCGCAGCGCGGACAGCAGTGCAGGACGAGACGGCCGGGGGGCCACGGTGGGCACGTACAACGACGAGGACGAGATCGACCTCCAGCTCCATCGGGCCCACTCCGCCCGGATGTACGACTACTACCTCGGCGGGACCACGAACTTCGCCGCCGACCGCGAGGCCGCCGGCCAGGCGATCGCCGTCTTCCCGGCCGCCCGGGTCGCGGCGCGGGCCAACCGGGCCTTCGTGCACCGCTCCACACGCCTGCTCGCTGGCCAGGGAGTCGCCCAGTTCCTCGACATCGGTACCGGGATCCCCACCTCGCCGAACCTGCACGAAGTCGCGCAGGGGATCAACCCGCAGGCCCGGGTGCTCTACACCGACAACGACCCGATCGTCTTCGCCCACGCACAAGCTCTGCTACTGAGCAGCGCAGAGGGCATGACCGCCTACCTCCAAGCCGACGTCACCGATCCCGCCGCGATCCTCTTCTCGGAGGAACTCGCGCAGACCATCGATGTCACCGCGCCGGTCGCCCTCAGCCTCAACGCCCTGCTCCACTTCATCCCCGACGACCAGGACGCCTACCGGATCGTGGAACAGCTCAAGAACGCCCTCGCCCCGGGCAGCGCTCTGGTGATAAGCCACGGCACCCCCGACTTCGGACCGGCCGAGGCCGAACGGATCACCCAGGTCTACGCCGCCGCCGGCACCACGGTCCGCATGCGTACCCGTGAACACATCGAGCGGTTCTTCGATGGCTGGGACCTCCTCGACCCCGGGGTCTGCCCTACCCACAGGTGGCGGCCGGACGGCGCCGAGCAGGGGATCACTGAAGCCCAGGTGAGTGCCTACGCCGCCGTCGCGGTGAAGCGGTGACCAACTGCTGCAAGTGAAGCATCTTCGGTGCCAACGGATGCAATCGTTCGCCCGCGAAATCCCGAACGTTCTGAACTGACCGATCACCCGGTGGTCCGCGCGTCCGCGAACAGGGCGAGGGCCGCACCGATCTCGCCTGGCTGGATCACCACCGTGGCCAGGGTCTTGCTCTCGTCAGCGGGAGGCTCGGGCGGCTGCCAGTCGATGCCGGCAGCGGTGAGCACCGCGACCAGGTGCTGCACGGCGGAGGCCAGGCGGTCGGCGTTCTCCCCGGAGAGGACCTGCCCTGCCTTGTGCTGGAGGTCCGCGAGGGTCTTCATCTGGGAGGCGACCCGTTCGATGTCGGGCGCGAGGGCGGCCAGCGCCGCGTCGGGGCCGGTTCCCTCGACGTCGAGGACCAGGCGCACGGGGCTGGGCTGGCCGACGGTCGGCACTCCGTCGCCGGAGAGCGTGTACGGGACTTCCCAGCTGGTCGAGCCGAAGCCGCCTTCGGTGTACCTCCAGACGGTGGCGATGACCCGGTCCGGGTAGGTGCCGATGATCTCCACCGTGCCGGACTCGAGGCGGTCGTCCTCGGTGGGACGCAGGCGCTGCTCCACGGCGGAGGCGATGGCGTCGATCCGCTCCTCCAGCGTGCCGGCCAGAGGCGCCAGTTCCACCTGGGCCTCGCCCAGGACCCCGCGGGCCTTGCCGGGGTGCTGCTTGAGATCGAGCGTGGACGTGTGCTCATTCGCGCCGAACAGCACCGGACTGTACTCGTACAGGTCCAGGTCGGTGATGCAGCGAACGCCCTTGATCCGCTTGGCTGTTCTGACCTGGTAGCCGATCGACCACTGCACCTGGTCACCGAAGAACAGCAGGTTGGCGTACATGTCCTTCCCGGCCTGGGTGGCCAGGTTGCAGCGGCCCTTGACGAGCAGCGCGCCGGCCTCGGCGGGCCAGGGCTGCCCCTTGGGCAGAGCGGCGGGCAACCGCGGGTCGCCGGGCAGCAGTTCCTCGGTGCGCTCGGTGCGGGCCGTCCACACGTTCCAGTCGTGCGACCACACTCCCTTCGGCGTGATCTCCGTGAGGGTGCGGGCGTAGGCGCCGGGCTCGATCACGTCACCGTCGTGGTCGCGTAGTCCGGTGATCGACACGAGCGTGGTGAAGGTGCCCTCCTGGTCGTCGGTCTCCAGGATGCCGAGGGCCGCCTGCTTGTGGTCCAGCGTGCTGCTGGGGGTCGGTGCCACCGTGTCGCTCCCGGTTCGCTGGGTTGGTGGCGGTCACGGTAGGCGGAGGGCTGGCTTGGGTCTCGTTCTACTCGTCGTACCAGTTGTCGTCGTCGGTCTCGGCGCGGACCTGCTGGACGTGCCAGTCGCCGGGGCCTGCGAGGATGACGATCTCGGACTCGTCCAGGCAGCCGATGCCGGTCCCGGGCACGGCCAGGATGCGGGTGACCGGCACGTCGCCGCTGATCGTGTAGCCGACGGGGACCTCGCCGCCGTGCGTGGCGAAGTCGGTGGCGACGTGTTCTTCGGTGGTGAAGGACGACAGCGGGCGCAGGGGCAGGTCCGTGACTGTGCCCTGGCCGTCGATCTGGCTGACGTGGGTGTCGTCGTAGCCGCCGGTGAAGCCGCGGTGGACGGTGATGTGGGTGACGCCGAGGCCGGCGAAGTGGTCTTGGGTGTTCTGCCACATGGCGGTGAGGAAGGCGCGCAGCACGGGCCCGTCTTCGGCGAGAGCCTGGGCGGTTTCGGCGTCGAGGTGGGGGTCCCCGTGTTCCCAGGCCATGGTGTCGGCGAGGTTGAAGGCCTGGCGGGCGCTCTCCTGGAGGGCGAGGGCGTTCGCGTCGTGGTCGTTGGAGGTCGCCGCCCACCCGGCGACGTGGTGGGAGACGGCCTCGGCGCGCGCGAAGTCCCGGTACTCCTCGGCGTTCATCCTCACATAGCCCCAGGGCTCGCGGCGGGCGCCGCTGTCGAGGTCGGCTTGCTCTACGTAGTCGGCGTAGCCGGTGGCCCCGGACTCCGGGCGGTACGCGGCGAGGTGTCCGGCACGGACCCGGGCGAGGCGGTCGCGTTGGCGGTCGTTCAGCAGCTGCTCGTCGGGAACGCCGTCCATCCGCCGGGCAAGCGAGTCGCACATGGCGGCCTTGAGCTTCGCGGGGGACCTACCCCGCTTCCCGAGCAGGTCGTCCTGGCTCACGGCGTGGTCGTCCGCGAGGGTGCCCGGAAGGCCGACTCGGCCGGCACCCGGGTGGTGGGCGAAGCGGCCTTGGAGGTCGCGCGCGTGCCGGGCCTCGTCCCAGAGCCAGCTCTTGCGGCGCAGCCGAAGGGTGACAGCGGGGAAGTCGTGCACCGCACCGCCTTCTGCCGGGGATCAGGACGCCGGCAGCGTGGCACCGGGCCCGGGGCGGTGTCGCGCCGAGCGGTACGGGGCTACTCCGCGGTCTGCCAGTGCCAGGTGCCGGGGCCGGCCAGGATGATGACCTCCGACTCGTCCAGGCAGCCAAGCCCTGTGACCGGTGTCGCGATCACCCTCTCTGCGGGCACGATCGCGCTCATCACGAAGCCGGGTCCCTCGTCCGTGGCGAAGCTGTGGGCGACGTCCGGGTCGAGGGAGAAGGCGGAGAGGGGGCGCAGCAGCGGGTCGGAGAGGGTGCTGCCGTCGGCTGTCCAACCGGCGGGTGGCCGCCCGTCGGGGGTGGCCAGGCCACGCCACACTGTCAGGGAGCCACGGTCCGCCTCGGCCAGGTGGTTCTGGGTGCGGTCCCACATCGCCGCGAGCATCGCCGCGTGGCCGGTACCGAAGGCGGCCCGCTGGTCGGCGGTCTCCCGCGCGATCTGGTCGGTGCTGGGCCAGTCGGCGGCCGGGTGCAGCCCGAAGGCGTCTCGTGCGGTCTCCTGAAGGGCGAGGGCCCGAGCGTCCTCGTCGTTGGAGGTCATCGCCCAGGTGGCGACCACCTGGTTGACGGCGTCGAGCCGCAAGAGCTCGCGTGCCCGGTCGGCATCAACGTGAATCCAGGATGCGTCCGCCGGGGAGTCGCCCGGCCAGGCGGTGTTGGCGATCCCGGTCGCGGGGTCCTCGTACGCGTGCACCTCCCCCGAGCGCACCTTGTCGAGCCAGGTCCGGTCGGGCTCCAGCAGCAGCGTCTCGTCCGGCATGTCCCGCAGGTCGCGGGTGATCCCCTCCACCACGTTCGCCTTGTACGCCCGGGCGACGCGCTCGCTGTGACCGTCGCGGAACACCAGGCCGTGCTGCTCCTCGTCGAAGCGGGGTTCGGAACGCGGCGCCCTGGATGGCCGGCTCGCGGCCGCCCGGATGCGTTCCAGGAGCGGGTTGAGCCCCGCGCCGGGGCCGTGCGCGAACCGCCCTCGGCCGTCTCGCGGGTGCAGGTCTTCGCGGAACGGCTCGGTCTTCCAGCGCAGGCGAAGGCGCACTTCACGAGCTACGGGGAGAGCCACTCGAACTCCTGGTGATTGTGCGCAAGTCGAACCGGCACGATCTCAGGAGAACTGCCTACCGTCGTGGTCTACTCACGGTTGGGGACGCCTGTGTCAACGAAGCCAGGCTGTGAAGTGCTGGCGGACCTCGTTCTCTAGTTCGTCAGGGGTCCGCTTCGATCGCATCTCGGCTGCCCAGGAGTCAGGACCAGCGTGCAGTTCATGCCACTTCGGTCGGGGAGCGTGCTGGATCCTGGTCCGCCCCGGATGACGGATGCTGAAACCCTCAAGGGTCGTGTTCCACAGCGGCTTGAACTCCGAGTTCAGCTCAGCCACGGCTGGCGCAATGAAGAGGTCGTCAATGAACAGCACTCGGACACAGAAGTCCATCGGGTCGAGGTTCCGGCTCTGGTCGAGGGTTCGGCAGTGCTCCTCGAGTCGCACGCTCACCGCGGGGGGCTTGAGATATGCGTCCATCGGCACCGACCCCGGCCCCTTCTGAACACCGCCCACGTACAGCGGAATCGACGTTCCGGAAACCGGGGCGTAGAGCTCGTTAGCACCGATGTAGTAGATCGCATAGATCCCCGAGTTCCGCGCCCATGAAGCGGCCTTCACAAGACTGGCGGCCTCGACCGAGCGGAACCGCTCGACGACGCTGTGTACCAGGCTCTCGGGCCGCAGCGGGTCGAAGCTGTACTCACGCAGGCGCGGGTCCGGCAGCTCCCGGATCCGGTACTCCTGGTCGCGGCTCCGGCGAGTCTCGGCAACCACGGATCGCGGTCGTGCTGCTTCCTCGTTGCGGGCGATCGCGAGAAGGTTCCGCAGCGGGACTGGGTCGGCGTTCAAGGTTCCCGCGAGCACCTCGATGGTTCGGTCGGACGGAGGCGGGCCGTCAGGGCTGAACGCCGCCGAGACCGTCGTTCTCGACAGGCTTCCCTCGCTGGCCACCTGCGCTTTGGTCTTCTGTGACCGGGCGAGCAAGTCGGCGAGGGCATCACTCAGTTGCTGCCGACCACTCTGGTCACCCATGGGGCTCACTCCTCGACTTACAGGTGTACAGTGTGTTCAATCCGGCGGATTGAACACGCGCTGAACGCTGGCGCGTTTCACACTCTCCCAATTCTCCAGGAAGGGCAGCCATGCGGGCTCTCGTGTTCGTGACCATCGCTCTGGCGAGCCTCGTCGTCGCTCTCGCCAGCGGCCTGCTCCGCTACTGGCGAACCCGTTCCTTCCCCGAAGCCGTAGAGCGAGGCGCTGCCGCCGCTGGCGCCACGCTCGCCCTCGGTGCCGCCTACCTGGCCGTCCTCTGGGTGAAGTGACGAGTGCGGCCAACCGGCTACTGACGGTCTCCGGCATCAGACAGCGACTCCGCCTCTCGCCGCAGGCTGTCCGACGCGGCCTTGCCGAACGGCTGGGTCAGGACGCGCCGGGCCGCTTCCTCCCGGGAGACGCGGAGCACCTGGGCGAGTCCGTCGAGCGTCGTGACGGGCTCGCCGTTCGCGTAGCGGATGTCCCAGCGCCGGCTGCGCAGCCAGTCCTCGTTGAGCTGCTGGCGGTCGCTGGGGGGCGTTCCGGTGGTCATGCTTCATCCTCACACGGGGGTACGGGCGCGGTGCTCGCGGTCCTGCGGTTGGACCGGGTAGTCAGTGTTCGAGTCGCCAGGCCAGGCGGCAGCGACAGTTGACGGACTGACCGGGCGGGGCGGTGGTGTCACCGGGGTGGCGCAGCAGGGCGCCGCCGATGGTGAAGGGCTGGCCGTAGGGCTGGGTCTGGCCGTCAGCCGCGTCGTGGTCGGGCCTGGTGCGGCCATCGTCGTGGGCGACCCAGCGACGGACCAGGCCGGTGTGGGCGCTGGCGGCGGCCTGGTCGCGGGCGCTCTCGACGGTGGCGGTGGCGAGGTGGTTCGCCTTGACGCTCGCCCAGCTCGCGAGAGAGCGGCCCCAGTCGCGGGTGGCCTCGGCGATGCCCGCCAGGCTCTTGCCCTCCAGGTCGGCGCCGGCCACGTCGTCGGCGAGGGCGTGGGCCTGCTTGGCGAGCCATGTGGTGAGAAGCGGGGCGATCGTGGGCCAGACGGCGACGGTGGCGGTGCTGGTCGAACCGAGGGCGGCGTGCAGCTCGGTCGCGGCCGTGGTGGCGGCCT
Source organism: Kitasatospora sp. NPDC088779 (assembly GCF_040685395.1). Taxonomy (NCBI): domain Bacteria; kingdom Bacillati; phylum Actinomycetota; class Actinomycetes; order Kitasatosporales; family Streptomycetaceae; genus Kitasatospora; species Kitasatospora sp. NPDC088779. Next base: position 167,522 of record NZ_JBFBHW010000012.1, read on the forward strand.
GTTCGATGAGGGGCTGGAGGGTCTGGGCGGCCTCCTGCTGCCAGGTCGGGACGTCGATCACCTGGTCGACGGGCAGGTCCTTGACGCCGGTGCGGGCGGCGGTGTCGCCGCGGTTGTCCCAGTGCCGGGTGCCCTTGCGGTGCCGGGGGGAGTTGAGTCGGGCGACGGTGCGTTCCGTCCAGCGGGTTGCGAGCGTCTGGAGGGCGTCGTCCAGGCGGTCGCGGAGGGAGTCGGCCGCGGTGTCGTCCAGGACGAGGTCGGAGGTGGGCGTCAGGGCCTTGCCTGCGGCCGGCGCCGGGGGCGGTGTCGTGGCGTCGAGGGCCGGGGCGTCGGCGGCGCGGGCGGGCAGGGCGGTACGGCCGGAGGCCAGCCACAGGGCCCGGGTCGCTGGCGTATCGTCGATCTCGTCGGCGTACCCGGCGAGTTCGGCGTAGGAGCGGACGGAGCGGACGCCTGCGGCGACTTCCTCCCGGGCTTCGGACAGGCGCTTGGTGCGGGGCTCGCGCAGCACGTCCACGTCGGAGGTGTCGAAGTAGACCTCGTTGTCATCCCCGGCGTCGTCCTGGAAGGCGTCGGCCATCAACCGCAGGTGCGGCGGCATGGTGATCTCCCAGAACGTCGTCTTCTCGGCGCGGGCGTTGTCGAACGTCCTGCCCGAGGCGTTGCCGAGCTGGGACTCCGGGACACCGAACGCGGCGAGCAGTTCGACCTTGGAGATGGCGGCGACGGTCTCGTACGCCATGTCCCGGGGCGTGACGGAGGTGTCGGTGACGGTGACGTTGCCACCGCTCAGCACCGTCCATGCGCCTGCCGCGGACGGTCCCGTGGCGAACTTGGAACGCAGCAGGCGCAGTTCGTCGTCGTCCATGTCGCCGTCGATGCCGATCACGCCGCCGGGCCTGGCGTCGTTGTTGACGAACGACAGGTTGTAGTGGCGGGTGAAGAAGTCAAGGTCGGCGGACAGGCCGGCGGCCTCCAGCGGGGTGATGCCGCTGTACGGGTCGAGTGGGTGGGGCGTGCGGATCCACCGCACCTGCTCAACGTCGAGGTTGCGCAGTTCGCCGGTGATCGTGACGGTCTCGAAGTGGGAGATCAGGTCGCTGCCGGTGGAGGGCACGGGTCGGGTCCGGCCGGGTGGCAGCAGGTCGATGCGCAGCAGGTCGCCGCCGCGCGAGAAGGTCGGTTCGAGGAACACCCCGCGCTTGGAGAGCAGCAGTTGCATGCTGACCCGTTTCTTGAACGTCCACGCGCCCTCGGCGGGGTTGGCCCTGACGTTCATCGCGCGGTAGAGCGGGTGGGCGTCGTGGGGCGGCAGGGGCTCGTCGGAGGTGCCGCTGCGCGGGCGGACCCGCAGTGGCCGGTCGGCGGCGTGGTTGGAGATCGTGTCGACCGCCTTGTAGATCCACACCGCGCGTTCCATGCCGTCGCGCACCGCTCGTTCGACGGACCATGGCCGGGCCCGGTGAACGCCGGCGGGTGCCCAGTTGAGGGCGTACTCCGGTGCGGACTTGGTGGCCGGCGCCGGGCGGCGCAGGCTGGGGAACCAGCGGCGGGACATGGACCTCTCCTACTGCTCGTCGTGGTGGCCGAGGACGGCGGCGGCCGCGAACGCGGAAAGGCTGGTGCAGGCGAGGCCGAAGCGCGGGTCGGTGGCGTAGGCGGCCGCGTTGAGGCCGATGGTTCCGAGTACGAGCAGGATGACGGCGACGACGTCACGCACCCGGCGCGCAGTCAGGTGCGCGACGTCGTCCGTCAGATGGGGCTGGTGCCTGCTTGGTATGGTCACGGCAGGCAGGCTAGGCACTTCGTCGCCTAGCGTCCCGGCGGCTACTCCCGCATCCGGGTACCCGCGTCTCCGGGGTCCGGCTTGCGGAAGTTTTCCGCTGCGGCAACCTGGTGGCGGTGCTCGGGCGCGGGACGGCGCTTGCGGGTGCCGATGGGTCCGCCGTGGAGCATCGGGTCGGACGCCGCGCAGGGCTCTTCGCAGACCTCGTCGTAGGGCCGGCGGCAGCGGGTGCAGATCACGTCGGCGCTTTGGATCTTCGTTGTGGCCGGGACGCGGTAGATGCCGCGCCGGCGCGCGTAGGCGGCGCCTTGCGTGTCCACGGGGACGTACGCGGCGATCACCCACTCGTGGATGTCGGGGTTGGCGTCGTCGGTCGTCGTGCTGTCGGTGGTCAAGGCTGCACTCCCCTCGCCAGCGGACGCCCTGTGGGTGGGGGCCCGGTGGCAGCAGCGGTTGTTCGTCGTCCTGTTCTGCACGGGCCCGTGGTGCTGGTGGTCCCGTCTCGTTCGTCAGGCGCGGCGCGGTGGCCGCGCGTGTGGCCTTCGGGCGATGCCCGAAGGGGCGCTGTGGTCAGTGCTGGTAGGCGGATCTGGCGTCTTCCAGCATGGAGGCCTCGATGTCCCAGCCCTGCATGCCGAGGACGGCGAGTGCCGGCTCGGCGTTCGCGACTCGCGGCAGCGCGGTGACGGCGAGGTGGGCGGCCTCGGTGCCGGTGTGGATCACCGCTCCGATGGCTCCCAGGATGGCGTCGCAGGCGGCGCGGGCGCAGCGGTCGCCGGCTGCGGGGCCGATGACGACCAGGTGTCCGTCCGCGCCGAGGAGCGGGGTGTGCTGGTAGGCCACGGCGTGCCTGCGGGCAAGGTCGCCAAGTTCACGGCTGGCGCTGGGCGGTGCTGGCGCGAGGTTGAGCCACCAGGCTCCGGGCTCCAGGGCGTCGAGTGCACCGGCCGCCGGGTGGGCGAGTACCTCGCGAAGTTCGTCGATGTCCTCGATCAGGGTGAGGAGCGCTTGGGCTCCGGTAGCGGCTTCTCGGGGCGTCGGGTGGGTGGTGGGTCGGCGGCAGGCGGTGTCGGTGTCTGTGGTGCCCCAGGCGCGGACCGAGTAGTTCGCGGCGACAAGCCTGTCGGCGGTCTGATTTGCGCGGGAGTTCGACCCCAGCACGGCAAGAGTTCGCAAGTGTCCCCTCCATTTTGCGAGTTGCAGATTGGGGATTCCCCCCTTGATCGACCATAGATGGTGTGCGCTCTGTTGGGAATCTGCTCAATGCACAAGCCAGGTATCACCGTTGCACATCGGGCACAGTGAGCACTGGCACGATGGCTGTCCGTGTCGGGCGGACACGCCCTGCGGCACGAGCATCCCTCGGGCCTAACGGACGGGTAGCGGCAGCCGGATGCCGAACTGCACAGCGATCGCCAGGACGACGTCGTGTGCGTCGGCGGACTGGGCGAGGAGGTCCCGCTGGAGCAGACTCGTGGCCGTGCGCAGGCGCTTGCGGACAGTCTGCGCGTGGACGCCGAGAGCTTGGGCCGCGCCAGCGGTGTCGCCGTTGGAGAGCACCCACTCCCTGAGGGTGCGTCGCAGTTCTTCCGACAGCGGGTACAGGAACTCCCGCACCCAGACCCCGACCTCTGGGCTGGCCAGGTAGGTCTGGAGGTCGGCGGGTCCGGCGTGCGACGCTTCACCGCAGCTCTCGTCCATGAGCACGGCCTCCAGCGCGAGCGCGGTCACAGCGCGGTCGCGGATGCTGTCGAGATCGACACCGAGAATGCCGGCCGCGGAGCGCACCCTGTTCGTGATGGTGTTGCGGTGGGCTCCGGTGAGTTCGGCTGCCGCCCGCACGGAGGACTGCAGGGTGAGGGTGAGAGCCTGGATGAGCACATCCCTGTCCGCCGTCGCGCGCTGCCCAAGGAGAGGGTGCAGTACGACGGTGGCCCAGCCCGGGTAGAGCTGGTTGAGCAGTTCCGGCAGGTGCGCCTGCTCGGTGTAGAGCGCCGTCCTGTCGCCGAGCCGGGCGTTGGCGAGCGCCCGCAGGGCGTGCCGGTAAGACTGGGCGGTCTCGGCGATATGACGGACCGGGCTGCCCCCGAGGTAGCACTGGGGGTGGCGGGCGACCAGGGCGCGCAGCCTTTCGCCTACGTCGTCCCAGGTATCGCCGCCGGTGCTGGGCTGTGGGACGACGAGGATCAGGTGCGAGTCGTAGACCGGGCACCTGACGACGAGCGCGGCACCGTTGGCGTCTCGCCAGCACTCCTCGCGAAGGTGGTCACGTTCCTGCGGGCGGCTCTCCAGAAGGTAGACGCGCGCATGGTCCTGGTCGAGGAGGCCGGGGTAGAGGCTGGCGGCGGTGCGCCGGGCTTTGAAGACCTCGCCGGTCATCAGGAGCTGGAGGACGGCGACGTGCAGCGCGGACGCGGTGACCTCCTGGCCGTGGATGGCCGACTCGGCATCGGCCACGCTGAGGTGGAGCGCGAGCAGGTCGGCGGCGCGGCTAATCACCTGGGTGAGAGTGCGGTCGAAGGGCGATTCCCGGGCGACGGCGAGGACGGCTCGCGGCTTGGTGGTGCCGACGGCGACGAGGCGGATCTCGTCGCCGCCGTTCTCGAGCACGGCCGACTCAAGAGCGCCGGCCGCGACCTCCTCGATCTTGTCGGCGACGGTGGTGAGCTTGTGGGCGGAGCGCTGCGGCGCGGTGGCGACCAGTGCTCCGTCAGAGCCGACGAGTGCGACGCGGGCTGCGTGCTCGGTGGCGAGCCAGCGCACGATCCTGGCCAGGTGAAGGGCGTCCGGGGAGGGCCGGAGGTGTCCGAGCAGCTGGTCGCGCCAGGTGATCGCCCGGCGCAGGTCGTGCAGCCGCTCGCGCGTCACAGCCTCGGCGATGTCGGTCCAGGATGTGCGGCTGGGCAGGGTGAGGAGCGGGACGCGCAGGCGCTCCATGGAGTGCGCCAGCTCGGGTGGGATGTAGCCGGTGGCGGAGACGACGGCGAGGGCCGCGATGCCGGCGCGGGCTGCGCGGGTGGCGAGCTGTTCGAAGGGCAGGTCGCTGTCAGCCCAGTCGTCTAGGTTCGCCACGGCGAGGGTTTCGGTCAGGCTGCCAGGCCGGACGCGGTCGCCGGGATGGAGGGGCGAGACGGATTTGATCACGCGGGCCAGGGCGCCCGGGGCCGTACCTGGGAATTCCCTGAGTCCGAATTCACGCATCCCGGTGAGATGCTCCAGCGCTGGCATTCGTCCCCCTCAGCATGGCGACACGGATCGCGCTCATGCCAAGGAATCAGGACCCCCCTGCTTGGCATGGCTGATTCGCCCCGGTGGATACGCCATCCAAACCCTCGCCCATCTCCCCTGTCAACATGAATACTTGAGATATGCATTGCAGGCATATTGCCTTGCACATTCACGCAAGCAAGGGATTATCTGACCTTCCATCAGACGATCATGCGGACGCGGCGGCGGCCGGTCTGCGGCTCGTAGGGGGCGAGGAGGACGGCCTCGGCTCGGTCCGGCGAGCGGACCCCGCGCCGCTGCATCGAGCGCTTGGATTCGATGACGGTGTGTCCGCTGGAGTCGGTCGACATCTTGGGCGCGGACAGCTGGGCCTGGGCGCGGCGGTCGATGCGCAGCCGTATCGATCCCTGGCCGTGGGGAGACAGCAGCGCCCTCATCGCCAGCCACATCTCGTCCCGTTTGCTGGAGGGGCGCAGCGTCGCGGCCTCGTCTTCGCGGCCGGTGCCTTCGCTGGCGATCACTGTGACGATCTCCCCGCGGTGGAGGCCTTCGCGCCGCCAGGCCTCCAGCAGGCCGGCGACGCCCCAGCCGATGCCGACGCCGTCGATCTTGACGCGCACCGGCGTGGTGCTGCCGATTGCGTCGGCGAGCCGTTGGGCGGCTTCGATCTCGCGCAGGACGACCCCGGCGACGACCACCGGGTCGGCGTTGTCCTGGCCGGCGGCGGCGTGGCGCAGCTCTATGAGGTCGCCGACGGATCGGGCGATCGCGAACTCGTCGCCGCCGCCCGCCGCCACGTCCACTCCGAGTCGCACCCACGCGCCGTGCTTGACCCGGTGGCGGCTGGTCTCGCCGTCGAGGCCGAGGGCGTTGAGGGGCGTGAAGTCCGGGCCGTCCCGTTCCGGGGCGTCGCTGGCGCGCTCTACCCAGGAGGAGGGGATGGCTCGGGCCTGGCCGCCCCGGGGGAAGCGGGCGTGGACCTTCGCCGCGACGAACGGCGCGTCCTCACCGTGGTCGCGGATGGTGTCCTCGACCCACTGCGGGTCCACGAGGTGGGAGGCGAGCAGGTGGGCGGGGGTCTGGGGCGGGCAGGCGCGGCAGCGCCGGGTCCGCTCGCCGGACAGCAGCGGGGTGTCGTAGACGCTGATGGGCAGGACGTGCACCCCAGGGTCGGCGCAGGTCTGCTCGAACCACGAGCCCTCGTCGTCGCTGGGCGGGTTGCCGATCAGCAGCGCGCGGGTGTGTTCGCCGGTGAGGGCACCGCGCATGGCGGCGCCGATGACCCGGCCGATGCCGCCGGCCTCGTCCACGATGAACATCAGGCGGGGTGCGTGGATGCCCTGGACGGCGGACTCGTCGTGGTCGGGGGCGCTGAAGCCATAGGCGACCACCACGTCGGTGCCGTGGTGGTCGGGCATCTTCCACTGAGTGACGCCGACCTCGCCGGGCAGTCCCGCGCGGGCGACGATCTGACGAATGTGGGGCCACATCTGCCGCTGGACCTGGCGGGCCCGGGTGGCGGTGGTGACGGTCAGGGCGGTGCCCGGGGGGTGGACGACTGAGGACCAGACGGCCGCCCGGGCGGCGATGTGGGTCTTGCCGGATCCGAAGCAACTGGGGACGGCGACGCGGCGGTGGTTGACCAAGGCGTCGAGGATGTCGCGCTGGCGGGTCCACTGGGACTCGCCGAGGACGTCCTCGACGAAAGCCACGGGGTCGTCGGCCCACAAGGCGTAGGGGGTGCCAGCCTCCGCGCTGGCCGCTGCGAGGACCTGCGCCCAGTCGGCGGCGTCGAGGGTGGCGTAGAAGCGTCGGCGGATGGCGGGGGCCGAGGCAGACAGGTCGGCATAGAGGCGGCGCCCCAGCCTGCCGGGGCGGCGCGCGGGCACCGCAAGCAGTGGCTTGGTCACGCTACCCCCTTGGGCGGGCTGCCGGTCGGCGGCAACGGTGCCTGAACAGCGGCGGGGTGTCGCGCCGAGAAAACCCGCCATAACTTACCTGCATCTTCTTTATAGACTTAGGTCAACTTTCCTGCGAGGCTGGTACCGCCAGCCGGGGACCGCGAGCCCCCGGCCCCGACCTCAAGGAGACCCACCATGGCCCTGACCACCCGAGTCACCGCCCGGCACGCAGCAGTCGCCTTCGCCATCACCACAGCCTTCACCACCGGCATGGCCATCAGCACCCAACCGACCTCGGCCCCTGCCAACCCGGCGACCGTGATGCTCAGCCCCGCCCCTGCGCAGCCCCTGACTGCTCCCGTCCTGACCGTCCCTACTGCCCCGACCGCCCCGGACACCCGCTTCTCCCCGGCGGCCACGTGCCCCGCCCCGCCCCTACCGAGGCTCCGAGCCCGGCGGCCGTCACCTTGCCCGAGGTACCCGGCACGGCCACCGTCACCGCCCCGGCCGTCACGGTCACGGCCACGGAGCCCGCCCCGACCGTCACCGTGACCGTCACCACCACCCAGGTCGTGACCGCCCCGACCGTCACGGCCCCGACACCGTCCCCGACCGCCACCCTGCTCCCGACGCTGGCCCCTTCCCCGACCCCGACCGTTCCCCGCAGCCCCCAGCCGACTCACTGACCTGACCCCGGGGCTCCTCGGCCAGAGGAGCCCCGGCCCGGCAGGGACAGCACCCAGCCCCGGCTCGTCTTCGTCGCCACCACCCCGAGCTGTCGGCGGGCACGCTGCACCGTCCGAGGAGCGAGCCCGACGGCGGCCGCCGCAGCCAGCACCTCCCGAGCCGACGCCGGGCCGCCCGCCAACATGCTGCTCAAGAAGGCGTAGGCGCTGGTGCTCGCCGGCCGCCGACGCCGCAGATCCGCGCCAGCCATCGCCTCGTTGCGCCCGCGCGCGAAGCGGCTGCTCCACACCACCGGCCGCGTGCGGCCCGCCTGGTGGAACTGCAAGCCGCCCATCACCGTCCACGCTCCGGTGGACACCGGCACCAGGGCCATCGCCCCGTCCGCACCGTGAACAGCCATGTGCACCGCGGCCGTGAACGAGGACCGCGACGCCTCCTGCGCCCGGCGCGAAGACGACCAACCCGCGCGCTTAGATGCGTCCCGCACCGCCAGGACCGCCGTGCCGACGCGCTGCGCGAGTTCCGCGAGCACCTGCAACGCCCTCTCGACGGGTACCCGGTACGGGCAGATCGTCATGAGGTCCAGTACCACCAGTTCGGGGCGACGCTCGCGTAGGAACCGCTCCACCTGGTCGGCGTCGCCGGGCAGGCGCAGCCCTTGCTGCCCACCGCGCCCGCCCAAGATGGCAGCCACCTCGACCCGCTCGCTGCCCGGTCCGCAGGCCTCCAGCAGTTCCGCCGCCTGCCCGACCGTCTGCGGTGATGCGAGCACCAGCACGGTGCGCGCCGCCTGGGGCTGCTGCCCGTCCGGCAGGACCGCCGCCGTCGCCGCCCGCACCGCGACGTCCAAGGCCACCGCCATGGTGCTCACGCCGTCCTCCCCGTCGATCAGGCTCACGCCCGCCGACGGCACGTACCCGGGCCAGATCCAACCCGGGCCGTCCTCGAACGCCGGCGGCGCGGCCACCACGTACTCCGGGCCCAGCCGCAGCGCCGCCGAGATGTCCTGCGTCTCGCATCCGTCGGCCAGGCAGTCCAGTTCCACACGGCCGTCCCCGGCGGCGAGCACCAGCAGGGAGCCCTGCCGGTCGTCGTGAGCCGGGCACCGCGCCAGCCAGCCGCCCTCGGTCGGCCGGACGTTCCCCCATCGGCGCAGCGCTGCCAGCACCGTTTCGTACTCCTGCGCCACGCGCCCGTTCCTCCATCGCTCTGATCTCAACTTGGCTGCCGCTATTGGCTGGTTCAGCCCCCCACCCTCAAGACTCGCGAGGAAGCGAAGAGTTGTACTCCGAATTCCGCGCGATGCACGTGGCCGCGTGCGGAAGGTGCAGCCGCTCGTACGACAGCAGCGGCAGCTCTGCGGTAGGCCGGCGCGAGCGGATGGTGCCGGTGCCGTCCCGGTAGACCGCGGTGTTGCCGAGCGTGCAGGGGTTCACGTCCACGGCCAGCCGCGCGCCAGCGACAGTGATGGTCCAGTGCACCGCCGTACCGCACCAGCGGCACCGGGCGAGACCTCGCTGCGGCAGCACGCTCATGCTTCTCCGGCGTGCGGGTCGGAGCCGACGAGCAGTGCCGCCACCTGCCGCCAGCCGAACAGGGCGACGGCGTGGGCCTGGCCGTGGTCGGCGATCGCCTCCAGCACCTCCAGCGGGTCGGGGGCGGCCGCGCGGCCTCCGGGAAGCGCGGCCATCAGCGGCCGCTGTCCCGGCATCGGTGCCGCGCCTGCGGGCCGGCCCCCGCCACCCGGCGGTTCGGGGAGCAGCGTCAACGACCTGTCAGTGGGCCCGGATTCCTGGTCGCGGGCGATCTCGTTCTCAATCGAGGCCAGCCGGTCCGCCACGCTCACCTGCGCCGCGTAGGCCGCTCCTCGGCGTGCCGCAGCACGGCGGCCGCGCCCGGCAAGACGGCCGGACGCCGCTAGTCCAGGCTGCTGCCGCTGCTCGCGCACCCATTTGCGCCACATGGCCTGCCAGTCGGCGCCGAGGGTGGCGCGGCCCCGGTGCCAGTCCGTGAACGCCGCCGTCACGGCCGACAGTCCGGCCGGGCCGCCAAGGCGGTCCAGGTGACCGTCGCCCGCCGCCCACGCCAGCGCCGCAGCGTCCGGCCAGAAGCCGTCGGGCAGGGGGTGCCGGCGCGCCGCCGGCCCCCACCCACCTGCACCTTCCCCACCCACACCAGCCCCCTCCCTACGGGAGGGGCGGGGAGGGGCCGGGCGCGCACGAGGACGCGGGACGTCCCCCCGGGATGCGGGCGGCTGGCCTGCACAGTCCTCGTCAGATGGGGCACAGTTTGGTCCCGGACCGTCGTCGGAATCGTCGCCGTTCGGCGGCGGGTTGCGCTGCTGGCGCTTCTTCTCGGCCGCGCGCCGGCGCCTCTCCTGGACCTGGCGGCGGCTCGGGTTGGCGTCCAGGTAGCCATGCATCACGTAGTCGCCGCGCCGCGGTTGCGGGCAGCGCGAGCATGCGTGTCCGGCCTCGTGCCACAGCCCGGAGGCGAGCAGCTTGGCGATCTGCGTGGCGGTGCCGCTCCTCGCCGCGACCGCAGCGGGGATCACCCCGTCGGTCAGGTGTGCGCTCGCGTAGGCGCCGCAGCGCACCCACAGTCCGACGGCCGCGTTGCCCGCGGCGAGGATCTTGGGGTGGTCGTCCGTACTGTCGCCGACGGCGAACCAGGGCATGCCGGTGATCTCCTACCAGAGTGAGGTGCCGGGTCCGCAAGCCGGCACGGCGGTTGAGGGGCGACGGCAGCGCTCAGGCAGCGGTGTCGGCGGTGTGGTCGAGGCCCAGCAGGACGCGCAGCTTCGCGGTCGGCACGAGGAGGCGGCGGCCGACCGCGATCGTCGGGATGTCGCCGCGCCGGGCGGCGTTGTAGCTGGCAGCGCGCTCAAGGCCGAGAATGCGGCCGGCCTCGGGCACGGTCATCGTCGGCTGGACCTGCGGGTCGGGAAGCGCGGGAACGGGGCTCGTCGTCATGCCCGCACTGTGGCCCGCGCCGGGCCCTACCGTCCCGCCGTCCACGGCCGGTTCGGGCAGTTCCCGTGTGTGCCGCACCGGCCGCACCGATACACCGAAGGCCACATCTGTGCAGGTCAGAACCCATGCAAGCCGAGAATGGCGGTCTTACCGGGGGATTGCATGCCGCCCGGGCCGGGCGTCTTCGACCACGCGGTACCAGGGCGACGACCGTACGGCGGGGGCGTTCCGGCCTCTTTCTCGTCTACCCCGGTCCATGCCCGTCCATGTCGGCGGCAGCGCTGCTGCCCCTGTCCAGCCTCGGCGCGACCCAACGCCCCCGCCGGCCGTACGGTCGCGGCCAACTCCCCACCGCCGCACCGGCCTGTGCCCTGACCAGCACGGCTTTGGTGACTGTGGGCGTGCCGTAACCGTCGCCCCAACCAACGGGGCCCGAGGGACGATTGAGAGAGATGAGCGAGCGCGATCCGAAGAACGACACCCCGGGGTCGGTGTACCGCCGCTGCGCCTGCCGCGAACCCGTCCTGGACGACAATAGGCAGCCCGTGCTGGACGCCGGCGGAAAGCCGAAGATGCGCGAACTCGGCGCCCGCTGCCCGAAGCTGAAAGGCAAGAAGGCCCACGGCACGTGGTGGTACTACCTCAAGCTCAAGCCCGGCGCCGACGGCAAGCCCAAGCGGGACCGCAAGGGCGGCTACCCGGACAAGGACGCCGCCGTAGCCGCCCTGAAGAAGGCCATCGCGAAGGTCGACCGCCGCGAGGTGATCGACCACCGCACCACCGTCGCCCAGTACCTGATCAAGTGGCTGGAGCAGCGCAAGACCCTGGAGCCGACGACCGTCAGCTCCTACGAGAGCCACATCCGGATCTACCTGATCCCCGCGCTCGGCCACATCAAGCTGGAGGACCTGACCGCCGAGCCGATCACCGACATGTTCGACGCGATCCAGGCCCGCAACATCATCATCGCCTACGAGCTCGCGATGATCGCCAAGGCCCGCGCCGAGTACGCCGAGTGGAAGGCCCTGTACGGGCGCAAGCCGGGCCGGCCGAAGAGGAACGCCTCGCCTCCGCCGGTGCCCGCGCCGGAGATACCCAAGCGCGAGCCCCACGCCCAGATGCGCATCGTCTCCCCGGCGACCATGCAGCGCATCCGCGCCACCCTGCGCTCCGCCCTCACGGCGGCGGTCAAGAAAGGTCAGGTCAGCCGGAACTGGGCGAGCCTGATCGACCTGCCCTCCGGCAAGCGCCCGAAGGCGCTGCTGTGGACGCCGGAGCGGGTGGAGGCGTGGGAGCGCACCGGCGAGAAGCCGTCGAAGGTCATGGTGTGGACCCCGGAGCAGGCCGGTCAGTTCCTCGACGGCATCGAGGGGGACTGGCTGCGCGCATTCTGGCACCTGGCCATTTTCCGGGGGCTGCGCCGGGGCGAGGGCGCCGGCTTCGCCTGGCCCAAGGCCAACCTCGAGACGGCCGTCATCACCGTGGACTGGCAGGTGGTCACGGTGAAGGGCAAACCGCTCGGGAAGGCCCCGAAGCAGGACAGCGAGCGCACGCTCGCCCTCGACAGCCACACCCTCCAGGAACTGCGGGACCACCGTGACCGGATGGCCGAGGCCCGTCGCGACGCGACCGAAGCCGGACGGCCGTGGCCGGTGACCGACAAGGTGTTCGTCCGCGAGGACGGCAGCGAAATCAACCCGGACTACCTCACCGACCGGTTCGAGCTGCTGTGCAAGAAGCTGGGCCTGCCGCCCGTGCGCCTGCACGACCTGCGGCACCTCGCGGCCACCCTGCTGCTCGGCGCGGGCGCGGACCTCAAGGTCGTGCAGGAGGTACTCGGCCACGCCACGTACGTGCTGACCGCCGACACCTACACCTCCGTCCTGCCCTCCCTCGACCGCGAGAACGCCGAGAAAGCCGCCGCTCTCGTCCCGATGAAGTCCCGCAAGAGCACCAGCGCCCCACTCGTGCACCTGCTGGTCCTCGACGGCATCGAGGTCGCCATGACCAATGAGGTGACCCCCGGATTGTGGACACAGGGGTTTACGCCGCGAGTGAGAGTTTAGCCGTCGTGCGTTGCTGTTGTTCGAACTCCATCGGGGAGAGGTAGGCCAGTGCGCTGTGGCGTCGCCTTGCGTTGTAGTACGTGAGCCATCGCAGGATCACCATTCGGGCCTGCTCCATCGTGGAGAACAGCGTCCTGAACAGAGCTTCTCGTTTGAGGCTCTGCCACAGGCTCTCGGCCAGGGCGTTGTCGTAACTGGAGCCGACCCGACCCATGCTGCGTCGGATCCCGTACCGGTCGCAGACGTCCGCGAACGCGGCTGAGGCGTATTGCGACCCGCGATCGGAGTGGAACACCACCCCGGCTACCTCGCCGCCCCGGGCTGCCACTGCCATCTCAAGGGCGTTGACGACCAGTTCGGCCCGCATGTGCGGGGCCATCGACCAGCCCAGGACCCGGCGTGAGCAGATGTCGATCACGCAGGCCAGGAACAGCCACCGGCCGCCGACCTGGATGTAGGTGATGTCGCCGCACCAGCGCTGGTCGAGCCGGGAGGCGGTGAAGTCCCGCTGCACCAGGTCCGGCACCGGCGGCGCCACCGGATCGGGGAGGGTGGTCCGCTTCCGGCGGCGAAGGTGGCGGCCGATGATGCCGTGCTCGCGCATCAGCCGTGCCACCCGCTTGCGGTTCACGTGGTGTCCGGATCCTTGCAGGTCGGCATGAACGCGCAGGACTCCGTAGGTCTCGCCCGAGACGGCGTGGATCTCGCGGATCTCCGCCGCCAGGGCCTGATCGGCTGCCTGCCGACTGGCACGGGCGTCCGCACCGGCCAACCACCGGTAGTAGCCCGAGCGGGAGACCTGCAGCACCCGGCACAGCCGCTGGACGCCGAACTCGCCGGCATACTCGGAGATGAAGTCCCAGCGGCGGGACGTCACTTCATCTCCTTGGCAAAATACTGGGCCGCCCGGCGGAGGATCTCCCGCTCCAGCTGCCACTCCTTCTCCGCCTTCAACAGTCGGGCGTTCTCCGCTCGCAAGCGGGCCAGCTCCTCCTGGTGGCCCTCCGGTCCCGACCCACCGGCTGGAGCTTGCCCGCCGCCGTCGGCCGCACGAACCCACAACCGCAGCGTCTCCCGGGTGACCCCCAGGTCAGCCGCGACGTCCTTCATCGTCCGCCGCCCCGCCGAGGCCCGCCACAACGCCACCGCGTCCGCCCGGAACTCCGGCGTGTACTTCCGCCCTGCCATATGAACCATCTTCCCGGACCATCAAGATCCGCCATCAGAGTGTCCACATCACAGGGGTCACCTCACAACGCCGAGGACGCCCAGGCCATCGTGGACCTGTGGAACGACCTCCTGGCGCACGGCTATGCCAGAGTGAACGACCTCCCCGTCGTGATGCCGAGCAAGCGCACCCGCTGGTCCGGCCGAGGCCGGCTATGGGAAAGGCAGCCCCGCCACGAGCAGGTGTACTCCACCGTGGCGAGCCTCGACCGTCGTTCCGGTAAGCGCATCTACCAGCTGCCGCTCACCGGCCAACCGTGCTTCGAGTTCGAACACGACCTCTTCACCGACCAAGCCGCCGTCACCACCGTGGAACTCCGACACGGCCTGCGCGGACCCGTCGAGGTCGTAGCCCGTGGCACAGACGAGGCAGCGGTGAAGGGCGCGTTCGTACAAGCCCTGGAGGAGGCCACGCAGCTCTACAGCGCCAACTACCCCGAGGCCGACGATGACGGTCCCCCGGGCGGGATCGTCACGGCATAACGGCCCTTGGGCAGACCTGTGGGGCCGGAGCGTTCTGCTCCGGCCCCCGCTGCCTGCTGCGCCCCCACCACGCCAACCACACGGCGGCGGTGCTGCCCCGCGCATGGCCGGAACCATCCAGTACGCCCCATCAGGGCCGCAGCAGGCTGGACCCGCCGTACTACTGCCAAGCCTGGGCGACAGCCTCAACCTGGTCACCCGGACACAAGGGCCGCGCTGGGCTAGCTTCTGCGAACGCCAACAATTCGTTGGACCGTTCGATAACGTCGGTTGCCCCCGACGCTTCGTCGGATGTTCCGCAACCGCTCTCGGAGGCGCCCGCATGCGCATTCTCCTGTCCAGATCCGGAACGCTTCGACTCCTCACCAGCGTTATCGCCTCGGCCGCGCTGCTCATGACCAGCGCACAGGCCGTCCAGGCCACACCAGTCAAGGACACCTACACCATCCAGATGGCGGACACCGCCCACCCGATGCCGATCGGTACCCACGTGGGCACGCGGGAGGAGGCCGCCAGCGCGGTGGCAGCCGCGGCGCAGCCGAGCACGGCTGCCGCCTCGCCGACGGCCACGCCCTCTGCGGCCTTGGCGGCCGCGATCGACGCACCGACTCTGGCCGACTGTCGCTCCCTGTTCCCGACCGGCCCGGCCAACGCCACCACGACCCGATTCGGCTGGTGCTTCGTCGCGACGTGCGGGTTCTACACGATCGTCGACGGTGCGGTGGCCGGGTTGACGAAGTACCGGTGCACGGTAGCCGGGCAGGCGAAGCGGTCGGGCAGCCGTACGGTGACCGCACAGGTCGGGTTCGACAACTTCTCGTTCGAGGGCGTCACGGCGCCGTCGGCCCTTGTCGTCGGATGGACCAGCACCGGGAACGGCAATCCGGCGTGCCTGATCCAGGAGAACGGGATCAGCCCGACCTCCAGCCAGCAGTGGCAGGACGGCCAGACGATGAGTGTCACGGCCTACGACAACGCGGACGTGCTGACGGACGTAGAGAAGACGTCGCGCTGCAATCTCCAGGTGCAGGCACACTCGGACATCCCGGCGTGGGGGGCGATCACCAACGTGAATGTCCGACTGGATCAGGCGCCGTACCTGAACAGGAACGCGGGCTCCGTGTTCACGGACCACGTCAACGTGATGGACCGGTACGCGATCTCTGGCAGCGCCGGCACCGTGGCCCGGCACATCCTGTGGGCCCAGGAGAACTGGGTATGGACACGGCCGCAGAAAACCGACGGCGACAAGGTGATCCCGGGCAGCATCCACTCAGCGATCCCGCTGACCCGCCTCGCCCCAGGCGCCGGGACAGCGCAGCAGGACCGGTACAACCAGAACCGGTCGGTCGTGGCAGCGATGTGCACGCAGTACTTCGGGCAGCTCGCGGACGACCTCCAGTGTGACGAGTACCCATTCGCGTCGACGTGGGAAGGCGCGGCCAAGGATGACACCAACTACTCGATCATGCCGGTGAACAAGACGGACAACCTCAGCGCCGGCGGGACACTGTCGGCCTGGTACGCGAATGAGCGAATCCTCGACAAGGACCCGTTCTTCGTGGACATCGCCGACTAGCCCGGTCACGCCGGCCAGAGCCGGACGTCGTAGAGGTCGATCTCTGCGCCGTCCGGCTCTGTCGTCTGGGCGGTCCACAGGCCGCACATCCAGGTGCCGGGGTCGGGCGCGGGGAACTCGATGATCGGGCCGTGGGTGGGGGTCTCCACGAAGAGGTTGCGCCCGGGGGTGGTGCGGATCGGCTCGGTGCCTCGATGTGTCCATGCCGGGCCGGGGCCGTCCTGCGGCCCCGCGCAGCGGGCGAAGGAGAACAGGCACCGCGGCTTCCAGTAGCTCAGGCCGGGGGCGGCGAGGAGGTTGTCGGCGCCAGGGGTGAGCCGGTTGTTCCGGGGGATCGTCACTGGCCGGTCGTAACCATCGTCACGCGGGGCCCAGATGGTGAAGTGCTGGTAGTCAACCGGACCAGGACAACAGACGATGAGGTCGACGTCCTGGGGGAGCTCGAAGTGCCGCAGGTCCGTCGGGTCGCCGTTCCAGATCGTCATTCGGCGATCGTAGGGACTGTGGACGGGATGCCCGGGGCGATGACCGAAGTTGACCACGGGCGCCCGAACTACGACACGCTCCGAACACGACCGCCCAGGCGTTCCCCAGCCGGGAGCCCGACCGAGCGAGGTGCGAGCAGAATCCGCTGCTGATCCGCGACGCTGCGCGCTTCGCCGTAGTCAAGGCCGTAGAAGTACTCACCCCTGCTCTCGCCCGGGTGCCGACGACGAAGTTCTCTGAGCACCCCTTGCTCCCAGGGGAGCGCGTCGGCAACTGGCTCGGACGTCCAGGCGTCGAGCAGGACTTCCCCGTCGCGCTCCGCCTTGATGCGGTGCCGACACAGCCGAGCCGCGAAGTCATTAGTTCGCCCGACCTTCACAAAGGAACTCGTCGCGCCGACGAACGACAACACGTAGAGCTGCTCCCTGCCCGGAATCCGGGGCCGTTCAGCAGCGGAGCCCAGCCGCCACAAGGCCAGCCACTCCACCATGCGCACCAGATCGACTACTTCTTCGGACTCGCGGTCCGTTCCATCGGCGCGGAGCTTCTCCAACAGCACCCTACGGGCCTGCCCCTCAAAGGGGTGACCCGACAACACCTCGGGATCGATCTCGTACTCCACGAGCCGGGCGGCGTACTGCGACTCGGACAACGGTGCCATCCCAGAAGCATTCCACAACTAGCCACGCTCATATTACCGTTCACCAATTTCCACTCGGGCTGCTCGCCGTCGGCGAGCAGCCCGAGCCGCTTCCGCGCAACACCGAACCGCCGATCTGACTAGCTGTCAGGACTAACCCGAAAGGACACCATGAACAGCGACACCACCATCCGGCGCCTCGCACTCCTCGGCGCACTTCTCGCCGTCTACGGCGAGCTTCATCCACTCGCCGACCAGTGGGCGCAGGCCGGCCGAGATGCCTACGGCAAACGCCTCCACGGCAGCCACCCCGTGCACCGGGACGGCACACCGTGCACCCCGGACAACCCAGCCCTCCCCGGGGAACGCACTCTGCACGCCTCCGCCCATGGGCGGCGCTGCGCTGCCCGGCACGTCCTGGCCTACAGCGCCGTACAGGCCGCCGGAACGATCGCCGTCACCCGGGCATGCGGTTACCGACTGACGGCCGGCCCCTTGCTGGTCGGAACCGCGGTCAACGGCCTCACCCACGCCTTGATCGATCGCGGGCCGGTCCTGGCCGCTCTCGCCCGGCGCTTCGGCAAGAGCAGCTACATCGAAGGGTGCGCGGCCGTCCGGCTGGACGAGAACGGCGTGGTCACGACCTCACTGTACGGACCCGGGACGGCCTGGCACGAACTCGACCAGGCGCTCCACCGAGCGATCGCCGTGGCGGCAGCGGCCACCACGGCCTGGCTGGCGGTGCGGCGGGGCAATCGCTCAGGGCAGTGATCCGGCGGGAAGGCCGGGGCGCCGGCACCGGGGGCGCGCACGAAGGGTGAGGATTCGGTCCGAGCTTGGAGGCTGCTGGACCCCCACGGACGTGGGTGGGAAGGGGCCCGGAGGGGGCACTTCGGGGGCTCTATCCCCGCTCCATCCCCGCTCGTG
Source organism: Kitasatospora sp. NPDC088779 (assembly GCF_040685395.1). NCBI lineage: Bacteria > Bacillati > Actinomycetota > Actinomycetes > Kitasatosporales > Streptomycetaceae > Kitasatospora > Kitasatospora sp. NPDC088779. The sequence goes on from NZ_JBFBHW010000012.1 coordinate 185,504, forward strand.
GACAAAGGGGACAAAATGAAGGCTTAGCAAGGCACCCGCGCAGACCGCGAGGAAGCGTCAAATGCAGAAAGAGCCAGGTCAGTTGATGTCTGGCCTGGCTCTTTCTTCGGTGGGCCACCAGGGGCTCGAACCCTGAACCTACGGATTAAAAGTCCGCAGCTCTTGAGTTAGCGTCGGCGCGACGTAGGGGGCCGATAGCCCTGGGCTCCTTACGTTCGTCACAGACCGTAGCTGCCGTCCCACGTCTGCCGTCACTTTCAGAGTACTCCGGGCCATCGCGTGGCGCTCCGGCCGCGACCCACCAGGCAAGAACGCCATTTGCGGCGTGCATCGGCGGCCGGTGCCGAGAAGCACCCCCTCAGCCTGGGGTGACCTGCACAGACTCCCGGCGGTAGCTGTCCCTCCTCGGCGGTCGCAGACGTCAGGTCGCCTTCCGCCCGGCGTGCCCGCCGGGTCTCGACGCGCTTCGAAGAACGACACGTGCGTACGGTCTGCCCCGTTCAGCACGCCAAACCCTGTTCCGCCCGTCCAGGTAGACAGGTGACTGTGGGCGTGCCCGGCCGAGCCCGAGCGGCTCTACCACCCCGCCAGAGGGAGACCATGCACGTCCGACCCCACGTTCCCGCCGCAAGCCGGCTTTCGGTTCCGACCCCGGCCGTCGCCGCAGCCCCCGCGTACAAGGCCGATCCGGCAGCGGAGTTCGACCTCCTGCACAGCGGCTGGTACTCGACCGAGGAACTCGCCGCGCTGCTGAAGGTCGACCCCTCGACTTTGCGGCGCTGGCGCTCCGCCGCTCCCCCGCAGGGCCCGCCCTTCGTCCAGATCGCGCCTCGGCTCTACCTCTACAGCATCCCCGACACCCAGCTGTGGCTCGCCCAGAAGCGCACCGACCCATCCGAGGCGCCCTGAATGCCCGACCACACCCCGCTCATCCCCATGGGTGTCGACCTCACCACCGACATCGAGCACCGACCCGACCGCACCCCGCAGTTCCGCTACCGCGCCCGCGTGCGCTGGACGGACCCCAACGGCGGCGGCCGCAAGTCGGCTTCCTCCTCCGTCCCCACAGAGACCGAAGCCGAGGCCTGGATCGCCCGCATGCAACGGGCAGCAGCACGCGGCATCACCCCCAAGACCCTCACCATGACCCTCGCCGAATACGGCGACGAGAACTGGGACCTGGCGATGCGCGGCCTGGAGACCACCACCCTCGACCCCTACACCGCCGGCTGGAAGCTGCGCGTCACCCCAGTCCTCGGCCACATACCCGTCACCAGCATCACCAACGGCATCACCGACCGGGCCCTCCACTCCTGGATCGCCGACGGACTCAGCATCTCCTCCGTCAAGAACAGCCTCGCCCCGCTCGTGCGCATCATGGAGCAAGCCGTCCGCGACGGCCTCATCGACTTCAACCCCTCCCGCATGAGCGGCTGGCAACGCCTCTACAAGAAAGCCGAAGACGAACTCGACGACCCCCGCTCCCTCGCCCTCGCCGACTGGGACGCCCTCGACGAACTCGCCAACGCCCTGGTCGAACGCTCCCACAACCACTACCGCGGCTGGGGCGACATCGTCCGCTTCGCCGCCTGCACCGCCGCCCGCATCGGCGAAGTCTCCGGCGTCCGCGTCAAGGACATCAACCGCTTCGACTGGACCTGGGACCTGTGCCGCCAGACCACCACCGGCCCCGGCGGCCTCATCGACAAAGGCACCAAGGGCAAGCGGCGCCGCACCGTCCCCATCATCGAAGAGATCCGCGACCTCGTGAACTGGCGCATGAACGTCGTCGGCAACGACCCCATGGCCCGCCTCTTCACCGGACCACGCGGCGGCCGCATCACCACCGCCATCCTGCGCGACGCCACCCACTGGGACGAAGTCGTCGTCAGCCTCGGCTACGAGTACTTGCGCCGACACGACCTCCGGCACACCGGCCTCACCTGGCTCGCCGACGCCGGCGTCCCCATCCACGTCCTCCAAAAGATCGCCGGGCACGGCCACATCACCACCACCCAGCGATACCTCCACCCGGACAAGAGCTCCATAGAGAAGGCCGGCCAGACCCTCAGCAGGCACCTGTCGGCCGACCGGCACACCTCGCCGACGGCGGCACCAGCCGAGGCGACAGTGCGCCATCTGCGCCTCGTCCAGTAGCAGCCCCAACGGGCATCCGCCGGAGAACCCCACTGGCACGTTGCCCGCAATGGCGGGCCCGTCATCGTCAACCACCGTGCTGTAGAAGTGGCCTGTGACAGACGATGAAGAAGATGCGCCGCCCTGGGTCCGGTTGCTGCTCCGCGAGCAGACCGCGCGCAACATCCACGGCAGCCTCCAGGCATCTGGAATCGCCGCGCCGCTGGAAGACGTACGCGACCTGTGCAACCGCCCGGTCGAGATGTACGACGGAGGCCCTTCTCCGCTCCCGCGTGAGTGAGCACTTCATCTCCCCAGCCGCGGCGGCACGTTGTGCCCCCGTACCGGTTTCTCATCCCCTACTCGGCGCGGCCCAGCGGATTCCTGGCGGCCCCAACCGGGTAGTGCTGCTGGCATATCGCGCAGGCGGCGCGGCCCCGTGTGGGGCCGCGCTGTCGTGGACCAGGGGGTGGACCGGGTGGCACGCCGAAAGACGGTGGCGGAGATCCTCGCCGAGGCGTACCGCTTGAAGCAGCAGGCGCGAGCCGCGCAGGCGCAGGGCGAGGCCCAACAGAAGATCGGCCAAGCTGCCGCCCCGCCGGCTCAACCCCGCCCCAGGAAACGGAAGGTAGACCCCGCCGTCGAGCACGCCCGGCTCCTGGCCGCCGGCGAGAAACACCTCCAACGAGAGGAGGCCGCCCGCGCCAAGGAAGCCGCCCGAGTGGAAGCCGAGCTGGCCAAGCGCCAGACGGCTCGGCGCCGGGAGGAGGAGGCGAAGAAGCGCGCGGACGCCCAGGCCGAGAAAGAAGCCCAACGGCAAGCCGAGACGGCCCAGCTCAAGGCCCAAGCCGAAGAGGGCACCGCCGAATGCAACCGGCGCCGCGAGGAACTGGAAGCAGTCCTACGGCTGCGCCCCGAGGGCCTGGAGGCGTGGCACCCGCACATCGAAGAAGCGTTCGCCCACGATGGCCCTCAGGGCGTCGCGGAGCTGATCAAGGACCTGCTGCAACGCTCCCCCGTCCCCCCAGACTGCCGGACCGCGGCCCAGGCGGTCTACATCCCCGAGGCCCAGCAGCTCCTGGTCGACGTCGAGCTGCCCAACCACGAGATCGTCCCCGCAGTGGCCTCCTACCGCTACGTCGCGCAACGGGCCGAGGTCGTCCCCCAACCCGCCAAGTCGGCCGAGCTCAACGAGGCCTACGCCCGGCTGGTGGCCCGCCTGGCCCTGCGCGCGCTGGACGAGGCATTCTCCGCAACACCGGCCGCGTTCGTGGAGACCGTCATCCTCAACGGCCGTGTCAACGCCACCGATACGGCGACCGGCCAGGCGATCCGGGCCTGCGTCGTCAGTGTTGTCGCCGAGCGCAAGGACTTCGCCGAACTGGTCCTGGACGAGCCCCGGGGCGACCCGCAGCAGTGCCTCCACCGGCTCGGCGCCACCGTCTCCAAGCACCCCCACGACCTGGAACCGGTCACGCCCATCGTCGAGGCAGACCTGTCCCGCTACCGCATCACCACCGACACCGCCGTGGTCGCCACCCTGGACAGCCGCCCCGACCTGCTCCAGATGAACCCCTACGACTTCGAACGCCTGGTACGTGAACTCTTCGAAGCCATGGGCTACGAGACCTGGCGCACCCAGGGCTCCCGCGACGACGGCGTGGACGCTGTCGCGACGTTGACCGACCCGACCGGATCCACCATCTTCGCCATCCAGGCCAAACGCTCCAAGAACATCGTCCCGGTGAACACCGTCCGCGCCATGTCCGGGGTCATCCAGGACAAGGACGCCGGCTACGGCATCGTCGTCACCACCTCGTGGTTCGGCAAAGACAGCTACGACTTCGCCCACCGCAACGGCCGCCTCCGCCTCATCGACGGCCGCAACCTCAAGGCCCTGCTCGCCGAGCACCTGAACATCGACGCCCTGATCGGACTGCCCAAAGTCCCCCCGGGCTGGCAGGCCGCCGACCTCGTGTGAAGTCGAACGCGGACCTCTCCTAGGCCAGGCCGATGCAACAGCCATCCGTCGCCTTCGGCTGGGCAGCCAGCCAGGTAGCGTCGCTGTGCCGAAGCCCGCGCCTACGGCGAGGACACGCTCGGTGCAGCGTTGGCAACGATTCGAGCGCGCCAGTAGCTGGCAGCGTCCTGACCCGCCTGCATCCCGCTGAACTCATCAGTCCGCTTCGCGAGCGCGGCGGCAGGCTCCGTGCCCTCGACGTAGGACTCGAGGCCGAGGCCGAGTGCGCTACCACTCAGGAACTCGGCGTACTCGCGCACGGACTCAACAATCGGGAAGCTCACGGGATTGCCGTGCACCAAAGCGTTCCGGAGACGGCGACGCCTGGCCTCCAACACGGAGCCTTCGGCGGTGTAGTACTCAATCAGGGCAACGTACTCTGCGTGGTCGCTCACGCTCTCAAACATCCGCCTGATCCAGGCACGCTCGGACTCGATGCGGCAGAGCGAGAATAGATCACTAGAACGGTCGGCGACGAACAGCAGCCATGGACTCGATGAATTGCTCGCGAACAACTCGCAGGTCAGCTCGTGGCACAGTTCATCCTGCTCTCCACCGCCAAGCAGACACATACGAACGGCTCGCTGCACGTCGGAAAGCCACCGAGCGTGCGGCCAGCGCTCGCCGAGGAGATCGAACAACTCGTTGGGGGCGAGTGCCGCGTGCGCTGCCACGTGTTGCACCACACGGTCCGAGAGAGGGGTCACGCTGCTGATGTCTGCCTCGGAAGGCTCGCGCATCATCATGTCGCGGCTGAACGGATGGTCGGCTGCGGTCTGCACTTCGAGTGCGGCCGCGAGAAATCGGGGAAGCTCTTCACGAGCCATAGCCAAGGCGATGCGCGGGCCGTGTTTCTCGACCGCTCTCCTGGTGATGTCCGCACCGTAGTGATCGTCAGGGATGCTCATCTCGCGCGACGATGCCTGGAAGCCAAATGAGCTGACCCGACCGGAGCGCAGGAGCCCGTGCTGGACGAGGTGTGGGCGGATCCCGCCAGAGTTGTGGATCGAGACGTTGAGGATGGTGTTCACGGTGCGAACAGCACGGTCCAACGCGCCGGCCGCCGTGGTCCTGCCAAGGTCAACGCGAACCAGGAAGTCCACATCAGACTTCTCGTCGACCAGCTTTGCGACCTTAAAGCGGCCCCCACCCCGTACTAGTTCCCACAGCTCTGCCTTGTGCTCGAAGTCTTGCCCCTCGGGCTCGGCGTTGGGCACCGCCCAATGGGCATCCATGAAGGACACGCCCCCAGCGGAGAGACGCGGGAAAGCCCGGCCCTGGTAGCCGAGCCACACCACGATCGACTGGGCTTCCGCAGGAGTGCCAACATAGGTACGGGCGTTCGCGATCCGCTTCTCCAGCGGCACGTTCGTCGAACCGACGGGGAAGTCGTGGGGCTCACGGCCAAACGCGACCATCGAGACAAGGTCTCGGAAAGCCATCTTTGCATTGACGCCGCGCCTGCCCAACTGGTCAAAGAGCAGTTCAGCGATCGGACGGTACTCCCGGCCTACCAGGGTGCGGTCTTGCGCCGTAGCCACGAGGTCATCCCAGCTGGCGCGAACTGCTTCGTCCGCGTCAAGCGCTCCGAGGAGATCCTTCGAAGCCTTGGCAACGTCGGTCCATACGGTGTCGGTGCGGGTCCCCGGTGGCTGCGTCAAAACCGCCGCGGGGCTACGGTCAAGCTGCAAGAAGGCCGCTTGGAATTGTGCGAGCGATGCGACGATGTGTGCCCGGAGGGAAGCGCCGAGCGCATCAACGGACTCGTCGAGGTCCCGGCGCAGCGACGTTCGATTGGCGGCTTTCTTCCAAGCATCGACACCGCTGGCAAGCTCAAGCCACTCCAAGATCTCCTCTACGATCACGGTGAGCGGCAGAACGGTACTGACGCCGTGGCCACGGTCGAGCGACGAGACAAGAGACTTCAGCCAGTCCGGATCGTCAGCGGACCAATGATCGCTGACGTTGTAATCGATCATCATCTTCAGTCCACCCCTCGCGCTACCCCGTTCCCCGACGGAGCTCTACCCAATTCATCTTCCTCAGCGTGACACCAGCCAGCACCCGTGCGACATCGTGGTCCCTCGCTGGTCCCTGGCAAGTTCCCCTGAGGCCCGACGCAGAGAGCGCGGGCACCAACAACCTGCCAACGCAAAAGGCCGCTGGCCTGGGATTTCTCCCGGCCAACGGCCTTCCGACATCACTGTCGGGACGACAGGATTTGAACCTGCGACCCCTTGACCCCCAGTCAAGTGCGCTACCAAGCTGCGCCACGTCCCGTGGTCTCGGTGCCCGGTAGCGGGGCCTGGGGGGCTCTGCTGTGGGCTTCTCGACCTTGTCTCCGGTTGTCCCGGTGACGTGGAAAACAATACAGCACGTGGAGGGGTGCTCGCTGCCGGGTTGGGGGTGGGTGGGTCAGGGGCGGGTCGGGGTGGGTCAGGGGGTGGGGTGGCGGGCGTCGTAGGTGAGGAAGGCGGGGCGGCGGGCGGCGAGGAGGACGACGGCGGCGACGCAGGCGAGGCCGCCGGTGATCACGGAGGTGGCGGGGTTGGTGAGGGCGGCGACGGCGCCGGACTCGAAGTCGCCGAGGCGGGGGCCGCCGGCGACGACGACGATGAAGATGCCCTGGAGGCGGCCGCGCATCTCGTCGGGGGCGGCGACCTGCATCATCGTGTTGCGGAAGATCATGCTGACGGTGTCGGCGCAGCCGGCGACCGCGAGCAGGAGGAGGCCGAGCCAGAGGTTGTGGAGGGCGCCGAAGGCCGCGATGGCGAGGCCCCAGGCGGCGACGGCGACGAGGACGGCGGCGCCCTGGCGGTGGATGCGGCCGACCCAGCCGGAGAAGAGGGCGCCGGTGAGGGCACCGACGGCGGGGGCGGCGACCAGGAGGCCGACGGTGCGGGCGTCGCCGCCGTAGAAGGTGACCGCGATGGCGGGGAAGAGGGCGCGCGGCATGCCGAAGATCATCGCGGCCAGGTCGGCGAGGAAGCTGGTGCGCAGGTTGGGCTGCTCGCGCAGGAAGCGGAGGCCGTCGAGGACGGAGGCGCGGCCCTTGCGGTCGCCGAGCGGGCGCATGGCGGGCAGGCGCCACATCGCGTAGAGGGTGCCGGCGAAGGCGACGGTGTCGACCAGGTAGGCGGCCTGGGTTCCGTAGGCGCCGATGAGGACGCCGCCGATCATGGGTCCGACGGTGAGGCCGAGGTTCATGCTGACGGTGTTCAGCGCGTTCGCCGCGGGGAGCTGGTGGCTGGGGACCAGCCGGGGGATCATCGCGGAGCGGGCGGGCGAGCTGAGGGCGAAGAAGCCGGCCTGGGCGGCGACGGCGGCGTAGAGGACGGCGACCTGGCCGAGGCCCGCCAGTGCCTGCACGGCGAGGACGGCGGAGACGGCGGCGAGCCCGGCCGAACCGATCAGGCCGAGCTTGCGCCGGTCGACGGTGTCGGCGATCGCGCCGCCGTAGAGGCCGAAGGCGACGAGCGGGAAGAAGGAGAAGAGGCCGACCAGGCCGGTCGCGAAGGCGGAGCCGGTCTCGTCGTAGACCTGGACGGAGACGGCGACGGCCGTCATCTGCTGGCCTATGGAGGAGACCGCCTGCCCGAACCAGACCCGGCGGTAGTCGGGGTGGTCGCGCAGTGGGCTGAGGTCGGCGAAGGCCCGCCGGTACCAGGGGAGGGCCTCGGTTCCGGCCGGCGGAGAGGAGGCGTCGGAGGGTGGCTCCTCCGCCGGAACAGCGGCGGTGGCCGGGGCGGCATCGGACGCCGGGGCAGGGGTGGGCGCCGGGGCAGGGGCAGGCGTCGGGGCGGGATCGGACGCCGGGGCGGAATTGGCAGGATGATTGGTCGACACAACCCTCCATGGTCCGCCCCGGCCTCCCCGCTCCCCGCACCGGGGCCGGGCAGCGGCCCGTCCTACCTGGTCAGGACCTGCTTCTCCCCTGCCTCCACCGCGAAGTCGAGCCGGTTGCCCGGCGGCGGGAACGGGCAGATGAAGTGGTCCGCGAAGGCGCACGGCGGCAGGTAGGCCCGGTTGAGGTCGAGGACGGTGCGGCCGTCCGCGTCCGGGGCGGGGAGGGTGATGAAGCGGAACCGGTAGGTATCGATGCCGCTGGTCGCGTCCGCGATGACGCCGGTGAGGCGGTCGCCGGAGCGGCTGACGGTCAGCTCGCGGTGCTCGCCGGCGACGGTGAAGGCGATCTGTCCGGTGACGGCGAGCGGGCGCTCCTTGCCGTCCGCGTTGGGGACGAGCACGGACTGGGCGCCGTCCTGCTCGAACGGGGTGAAGACGGCGGGGACGGCCCACTCCGGCGAGTACGGGTAGGCGGAGATGCCCGCGAAGGCCGTCCGGCGCGGCGCGGCCGGGTCGAAGACCCGCAGGGCGAGCTCGCCCTCGCGCTCGATCGGGACGAGCAGGACGTCGCCGAGGGTGGCGGTGTCGGCGGCCGGATCGGTGTCGGGGCGGAGCAGCGCCTCGCCGTCGACCGGGCCGTCGGCGCCGCCGACGGTGATGTCGTCCGCGGCCGCCGCCCGGACCCGGACGCCCTCGGCGTCGGCCCACCAGCGCCCGGGCAGGCCGACGATCTCGGCGGGTTCGGGCTCCAACCAGTGCGTGCCGGTGAGTGCGAGCTGGCCGTGTGGCGCGCTCACCGACGCCGCCCGGCCGTCACTCCAGTGCTTCCAGTCCTCCGCGGCCGTCGCCGTCATCGGTACACCCTCCCACTGCGGTCCTCGGACGGCCCGCTGTTCGGGCCGTCCAACTCGGTCACCCACCACAACGCCGCGCACCCGGACGGATCATTCCCGCCTGCCGGAACCGCCACAGGGCGGCCACCGGACGGCAACACGGCGTCACGACGGCAACACCCCGGACACGACGCCCGCCAGGACGAAGGCCGGCCCGCTCGGCCGACGCCCGGCACCCGGCACCCGGCACCCGGCCGCCGACGCATCCACGCGCCCGCCCCGTCAGCTGCCGGCGCCCAGCGGCCGGAACAGCCCCTCCTGCACCACCGACACCACCAGCCGCCCGCTCCGGTCGAAGATCTGCCCGCGCGCGAGGCCGCGCGCGCCGTGGGCGATCGGGGACTCCTGCTGGTACAGCAGCCAGTCGTCCGTACGGAACGGGCGGTGGAACCACATCGCGTGGTCCAGCGAGGCCATGTCGAAATGCCGGGTGCCCCAGAGCGGCTCGACGGGGGCGCGGACGGCGTCGAGCAGCGTCATGTCGCTGGCGTAGGTGAGGGCACAGACGTGGATCAGCGGGTCGTCCGGCAGCGGGCCGTCCGTCCGCAGCCAGACGCCGCTGCGCGCCTCGACCCCGGCCAGCTCCTCCTTCGTCCAGCGCAGCCGGTCGACGTAGCGGATGTCGAAGGGCTGGCGGCGGCTGATGAACGGGGGGAGTTCGCCGAGTCGGGAGCCGACCTCCTCCAGAGCGCTGGGCAGGTCCTCTGGCGCGGGGACGTCCGGTATGGGGTGCTGGTGCTCGATGCCGCCCTCTTCGGGGCGGTGGAAGTCGGCGGTGAGGGCGAAGATCGACCGACCGCCCTGGATGGCGAGCACCCGGCGCGTGGTGAAGGAGCGGCCGTCGCGGATCCGGTCGACCTGGTAGACGATCGGCACGCCGGGCACCCCGGGGCGCAGGAAGTAGGCGTGCAGCGAGTGGACCGGACGGTCGCCGTCCACCGTGCGCCCGGCCGCGACCAGCGCCTGCCCGGCGACCTGGCCGCCGAACGTCCGCTGCAGCGCCTCCTCGGGGCTGCGCCCGCGGAAGATGTTCAGTTCGATCTGCTCCAGGTCGAGCAGGTCGACAAGGTCGTCGACGGGGGTACCCATGCGTGCGCTTCCTCTCCAGGCCCACGGCCCCGGCGGAGGTCTTCCGCCCGGCTCCGGTGCCCGTCCTGATCGAATTCTCCAACCCACTCGAATTCTCCGGCGACCGGGGTCATTCCCGCCCACCGGGCCGAAGGAGCCGATTCACTCGAACGAGTAAGCGAGCGGCGAGCGAGCAGTAGGGGGAGAGCGGACGAGCGGCCGCCAGGCGGACGGACGAACGAACGCCCACCCGGACTCAGGCCTCCCCCGCCGCCAGCCCCGACTGCCGCACGGTGATGTTGAGTCGGCCGACCAGACCCAGCGCCGGATCCGCCGTGCCGGGCAGCGTGCGCACCACGCCGTGGTAAGCGAACCGGGCCGGGCCGCCGAACACCAGCAGGTCCCCGCTGCGCAGCTCCAGGTCGGTCCACGGGCGGGTCCGGGTCTCGGTGTTCCCGAGCCGGAACACGCAGGCGTCGCCGAGTGAGAGCGAGACCACGGGCGCGTCGGTCCGCTCGTCGCGGTCCTGGTGGAGGCCCATCTTCGCGCCGTGCGGGTAGTGGTTGACGATCGCGATGTCGGGTTCGTACGACGCGGCGCCGGCGATCTGCCGGGCGTCCGTCCCGTAGGCGTCGGCGACGGCCCGGCGGGCGAGGCGGTCGAGTTCGGGCGGGAACGGCTTGACGGGCGTGCCGTCCTCCGCGTCCCTCCGATAACCGTACGGATACCAGTGCCATCCGAGGCTGACCATCCGTACGGACATCATTCCGCCGGTGGGCATCCGCACGGCGTGCAGGCCGGCCGGTGGGCGGGCCCACTCCCGGCAGGCGGCGACCAGGCGCAGCTGGGCATCGGCGTCCAGCCAGCCGGGGAGGAGGACGGCACCGGGGGCGGGCTCGGCGCGCCCGCGCGCGGCAGCGGACCCCGACCGGCCGCCCGGGACGGCACCGGGCAGGTCACCGAACAGTTCGCCCTGGATCACCCCACCATCCTCCCGCACCGCCACGGCCGAAGCCCGGCCGGCCTCAGAAACCCTGTCGGCCTCACAAACCCGGCCAGCCTCAGAGACCCGGCCGGTCTCGGGAGCCCGGACCGCCACCGGGGGTCGGGCTGCCGCCGGGGCCCGGACCGCTACCGGGAGTCGGGCTGCCGCCGGGGGCCGGCGATCCACCGATCAGCCCCAGCTCCCGCGCGCAGTCCGGCCACGCCTCCCAGCCCTGCCGTCGGAGGATCTCCTCGCCGACCGTCGTCTGCTCCCGGCGGCTCGCGTGGTCCGGCCGGTCGGCGAAGCGCAAGCCTCCGGCGACCTCCCAGGTGGGCGGCCAGATCTGCAGGCCGCCGTAGTAGCCGTTGCCGGTGTCGGCCTGCCAGTCGCCGCCGCTCTCGCACTCGGCGAGGCCGTCCCACACGACGTCCGCGACCCGGACCGCCGCACCGGCCCGCTCCCAGGGGATCGCCGCCGACCCCGCCAGCAGCACCACGGCGACGCCCAGCCGAAGCACGACCCGGCACATACGCTCGTCACACGGAGGCAGCACAGCAGCCGACCCTAGGCTGGTCGCCGCACGACCCTCCCCAACGACACTCCGAACGCGCCGAACGCGCCAGAAACACCAGAGACGCCAGAAGCACCGGAAACGCCAACGGCCGCTCCCCCGCACAGCGGAGAAGCGGCCGTGGTGTCAGCACAGCGCCGGGGCCGGGAGGCCCGCTGAACCGAGCTCAGGCCGGGGACGTCGGACAGCCGACATCAGGCGGCAGACCCCGGAGAGCCGGTGTCAAACGCTCAGCTGCTCAAACACTCAGAGGCTCAGAGGCTCAACTGATCAGACGCTCAGGGTCTGGCCCGGGAGGATCAGGTCGGGGTTGCCACCGATGACCTTGGCGTTGTTCTTGTACAGGTCGTGCCAGTCCAGGCCCTGCGCGGCGGCGATCGAGCTCAGGGTGTCACCGGACTTGACGGTGTAGCTGTCGCCCTTGGCCGGCTTGGCGTCGTTCGAGCCGGTCCAGCCCTTGGCGCCCTTGGCGGCGTCGTTCTTCGGCGCGGCCTTCGGCGCGACGTCAGCCTTCGGCGCAGCGGCGGCCTTCGGGGCAGCGGCCTTCGGCGCGACATCGGCCTTCGGGGCAGCGGCGGCCTTCGGGGCCTGGGTCTGCGCCGGCTTGGCGGCCGGGGCAGCCGGCTTGGCGGCGGTCGAACCGGCGGTCGAACCGGCCGAGGTGTCGACGGCCGCCGGGGCGCCGCCCTTGGTCAGGCCGGCCTTGACGGAGCACACGGGCCAGGCGCCCGGGCCCTGCGAGGCGAGGACCTTCTCGGCGACGGCGATCTGCTGCGCCTTGGTGGCCTGGTTGGCCTGCGAGGCGTAGGCGGTGCCGCCGAAGGCGGCCCAGGTGCTGGAGGTGAACTGCAGTCCGCCGTAGAAACCGTTGCCGGTGTTGATGGCCCAGTTGCCGCCGCTCTCGCACTGGGCGACGGAGTCCCAGGTGGAGACGGAGGCGGCGGAGGCCGAGGTGGCCGTGACGAGGCCGGCCACCGGCAGGGCCGCGACAGCGGCGCCCGCCACGACAGCCATCCGGACGCGGTTGCGCTTGGTGGCCGTGGAGGTGGTGGCAGCGGCGGTCTCGTGACGGAAGGTCATGGGGTTCCTCTCGAAAGCCCCGGGCGGGCATGCGGAACCAGGCCCTGGAGAGGGCCGCGTTCACTTGCCGCGTCCATCGGGCGACCGTGCACGTGTCGGACGTGCCGCTTGCCGCCCCGGCCACCCAGCCGCTCACCGGCGACCTGTTCGAGCGATCGCGTCGGCGGGCACCTGCCGCATCCGGCGGGAAGCCGGAGGGGCGGTGCGTCGGGGGTGAACCCGGGTGGCGCTCGTTGCGCCGCCAATGAAGCTACGAGCCGGTCGGCGGGGAAACCAAAACTCCACCGGTCTGCCCAGCTCAGCCAAGGGTTACCGGCGGTAATGACCGCACAATCTCGCCCGAAATGCCCGTTTTAGCCGTCGATTCGTAGATCAAACATCACGGCGGCGTGACTCACCTCACGGCTTCATTCCGGCAGGCCTGCCACCGACATCGACACATTGCGACCACGAGAACACGCGGCGCGGTCGGATCAGAGGCAATTCCCGTCAGCCTCGTCGACCACCCGTGACGCCTGACACAAGGGCCCGTTGGTCATGGCGACCTCCCCGTACCCGCCCCCGACCGCCAACCGCACCCACCAAGAGGAGAACCCGTGCCGCGCATGCTCGACGTCAGCGACGAGGTCCGGTCCGAGATCGGCGACGACGAGGCGGACCGCCTCCTCGGCGGCGACCGCGCACCCGACAGCTACGAATGCACCTCCTGCCGCACCTCCGGCGACACCCACGCGGAGCCCACCAGCACCGTCCTGTTCGTCGGCGAGGAGACCGCCGTACTCGCCTTCGCCCACGCCCGCTGCATCCCGTCCCAGGTGGTGCCGGTGGCCGAGGAGCAACTGGTCGGCGCCGTCCGCAGCATCAGCCAGGCCCAGACCGGCGCCCCGGCCGCGCCCGCGCACCCGCTGGTGCCCATTCCCGCGCCGACCCCGGCGACCGCCCCCACCCCCCAGCCCAGCGCGCCGGGCCAGGCCGCCATCCTCGGCATCACCTGCGGGCTGGTGCTGCACGGCAAGGTCGGGCACGCCTCGCTGGTCGTCGAGCCGACCGGTCCGGTCGGGCGCCCCGGCAGCACCTCGGGCGAGGACGAGTTCCTCGACCTGCTCCAGGACGCCGGCTTCCAGGCCATCACCGACCTCGACGAGACCCCGGACCAACTGGGCGGCTGGTCGGTCCTGGTGGCGATGGGCAAGCTGCACGCGATCCTGCAGCCCGCTGCCGCCGGCGGCAGCACCGGCTGGTGGCAGGCGCACCAGCCGCTCCAGGTCACCGACGCCTGGCGGATGGCCGCGAGCCAGCTCTCCGAGGTCACCATGTACGCCGTCCCGGCCGGGATGGTGGGCCGTCAGCCGCGCGAGGACCTGCTCCGCCAGGCGCTGGAGCGGGCGGTGGCACTGGGCCAGGTGGTCGCCGCCTCCCTCCCCCTCGCCGGCACCTGAGCCCCTCGGCACCCAGCCCCAGCAGCGCGCGCCCGACCCAGCCGCGCCCCCGCCCCAGCAGCACCCAGCCCCAGCCCCAGCCGCGCCCCAACCCGCCGGCACCCGGGCTCCACGCCCGGGCTCCGCACCCGCCGGAAGGCGGCCTCCCCCTCGGCACAAGCCGCCTTCCGGCCGGGCCCCGGCAACCCCGCATCCCTGTGCCCCCTCACTCGTTGGCCCCTGTGTGTACAGCTACGACGTCTCCGCGTCCCCCGGCCGGTCCACCACCGCCCCCCGCTCGATCCCCGGCATGCGCCCGTCGTACGACGCGGAGCACCCGCACTCGACGACGCCGATCTACGACGAGCTGTACTCCGAGTACCGGCGGCTGTTCCGCGCGCTCCCGGGCGACCGCTCGGGCGAGGAGGACCTGAAGTTCACCGGCTTCGCAGTCCGCGACGGTTACCCGGTGCTCGGCGAACCGCGCCCGTACCCGCCCCAGCACCAGGCCTTCCACAGCTACGGGGGACAGGCGCCCGGCCTGCCGCAGTACATGCCGAGCCAGCAGCACGGCCACTCCGCAGGGCACGCCGCCAACCACGGCGCCACCGGGCACTCCGGCCACGGCGCCACCGGCCACACCCACCACAACGCCACCGGCCACACCCATCACGGCGCGATGGGCCACACCGGCCACAGCGCCCCTCAGCCGCACCCGCACGCCGAGCCCGCCGCCCCGACCAGCGACGGCTTCGGCCAGGCCGCCCCGGCGGCCACCGCCCCTCAGCACACCCCGCCCCCGCCGCCCCAGTTCACCAACGGCCAGGGCTGGGTGGCCGCCGGCTACCTCGGCCCGATCCCGCACGCGATGCCCGCGCCGCCCCCGGCCCCCGCCCCGGCCATGGGCACCGCCACCGGCGTCGCCACCGCCGCACCCACCGGCGGCCGCCACCGCCAGATGCTCTCCCTCCCCCCGGGCCGCAACGGCGACCACCACTGAACCGCCCGCCTGCGCACCACCCCCACGGCGCCCGCACAGCGCCCGCACGACCCCGTACACGCGACGAGGGCCCCGCCACCACCGTGACGGGGCCCTCGCCCACACCTGCTGCCGGCACCCACCGACTACTGCCGGTGGATCACGACGTCCTACTTCCTCTTGCGCTTCTCCCGGACCCGCACCGAGATCGAGATCGGCGTCCCGACGAAGCCGAACTCCTCACGCAGCCGGCGCTCGATGAAGCGCCGGTAGCCGGCCTCCAGGAAGCCCGAGGCGAACAGCACGAACCGCGGCGGACGGATGCCCGCCTGGGTGCCGAACAGGACGCGCGGCTGCTTGCCACCGCGGATCGGGTGCGGGTGGGCGGCCACCAGCTCGCCGAGGAAGGCGTTCAGCCGCGCGGTCGGGATGCGGGTCTCCCAGCCTTCCAACGCGGTCTCGATCGCCGGGACGAGCTTCTCCATGTGCCGGCCGGTCTTGGCCGAGACGTTGACCCGGGGGGCCCACTGCACCTGGACGAGGTCGCGCTCGATCTCGCGCTCCAGGTAGAAGCGGCGCTCCTCGTCCATCTGGTCCCACTTGTTGTAGGCGATGACGACGGCGCGCCCGGCCTCGACGGCCATCGAGATGATCCGGGTGTCCTGCTCGGCGAGGGTCTCGCTGGCGTCGACCAGGACGACCGCGACCTCGGCCTTCTCCAGCGCGGCGGAGGTCCGCAGCGAGGCGTAGAAGTCGGCGCCGGCGGTCAGGTGGACGCGACGGCGGATGCCGGCGGTGTCGACGAACTTCCAGGTCTTGCCGGCGAGTTCGATCATCTCGTCGACCGGGTCACGGGTGGTGCCGGCCAGCTCGTTGACGACCACCCGCTCCTCGCCGGCGACCTTGTTCAGCAGGCTGGACTTGCCCACGTTCGGGCGGCCGATCAGCGCGATGCGGCGCGGGCCGCCGGGGGCGGCGTCGCCGAAGGTCTGCGGCGGGGCCTCGGGCAGCGCGTCCATGACGGCGTCGAGCAGGTCGCCCGAGCCTCGGCCGTGCAGCGCGGAGACGGGGTACGGCTCGCCCAGGCCCAGCGACCACAGGTAGGCGGCCTCGGCCTCGGTGGACGGGCCGTCGACCTTGTTGGCGCACAGCACGGTCGGCTTGCCGGCCCGGCGGATGAGCTTGATCAGGGCTTCGTCGGTGTCGGTGGCGCCGACGGTGGCGTCGACCACGAACAGCACCGCGTCGGCCTGCTCGATGCCGAGCTCGGCCTGCGCGGCCACCATCGCGTCGATGCCGAGGACGTCGATCTCCCAGCCGCCGGTGTCGACGACCTTGAAGCGGCGGCCGTTCCAGCTGGCCTCGTAGGTGACCCGGTCGCGGGTGACGCCCGGCTTGTCCTCGACGACGGCCTCACGGCGGCCGATGATGCGGTTCACCAGGGTCGACTTGCCGACGTTCGGGCGGCCGACGACGGCCAGCACCGGCAGCGGTACGTGCTCGGCGCCGTCGAAGCCGTCCACGCCGTCGACGTCGAAGCCTTCCTCGGCGGCGATGGCCATGAACTCGGCGTAGTCGGCGGCGTCCAGTCCACCGTGGCCGGTGTCGGAGTGCTCTGCGGTCATGTTCGTCTGTTCCGTTTCCCGGCGCGGCCCTTCCCAGGGGCGCGCCGTGCGTACCTGCCCCGCTCGGGGCAGCGCGATGGTTTTCTCCGCGGCACCTCGGCGGCACCGCAGCTCATTCGGCCGTTCCGGCCATTCCGGTTGTTCCGGCCGTTCAGACCGTTCCTGCCGTTCCTGCCGTTCAGACCATTGTGGCCGTCCAGACCGGTCCGTCCTTCAGACCGGTCCGTCCCTTCAGGCCTGTCCGTCCTCTCAGACCGACGACATCCCGGCCCGCTCCTCCACCAGCGCGGCGATCCGGTCGATCACCTGCTCCAGGGTGAGCTCGCTGGTGTCCACCAGGACGGCGTCCGCGGCCTGGGCCAGCGGGGCCGTCTTCCGGGAGGAGTCCGCGGCGTCCCGGCGGGCGAGGTCGGCGGCCATCGCGGTGATGGTCGCCTCGTCGACGCCCTTGGCGCGCAGCTCGGCCGCCCGGCGCTCGGCCCGGGCCTGCTCGGAGGCGGTCAGGAACACCTTGACGGTGGCGTTCGGGAACACCACCGTCCCCATGTCCCGGCCCTCGGCGACGATGCCGCGCTCGGCGACCTCGGCGCAGCCGCGCTGCAGCTCCACCAGCCGGGAGCGCACCGCCGGCACCGCGGAGACGGCGCTGACCTGCGCCGTCACCTCGGGGCCGCGGATCGGTCCGGAGACGTCCTGGCCGTCCACCGTGATGGTGGGACCGTCCGCGTCCGTGCCCGACACGATCACCGGCTTGCCGCACGCGACGGCCACCGCCTCCGGGTCGGCCACGGCGACGTCGTTGGCCAGCATCCACCAGGTCATCGCCCGGTACATGGCTCCGGTATCCAGGAAGCTCAGGCCCAGCTGGGCCGCCACCGCCCGCGAGACGGTCGACTTGCCCGAACCGGAGGGTCCGTCGATCGCGACGACGACCGGGGCGTGCGCTCGGTCGGCAGTGTCCACGGGGCCGAACCTCTCTCTGGGCGTGAAAGCCGGGGCCTGGGGAGGCAGACGGCAGGGGGTTGTCTCCCTCAAGGTTAATGGACCGCCGCCCTACCCACTCCGCCACCCGATCAGCCCAGTGCCAGCCCCCTGCCGGCCCCCCTTGGCTCCGGTACAGCCCCGGTATCAGCGCCGATATCGGCCCCGGTATCAGCCCTGGTCGGGGCCCAGGATCCGCAGGACGGCGTTGCCCAGCCGGGGCCGCAGGTACTCCCCGTCCCACTCGATGCCGAGGATGCCGGCGGTGAAGGCCATCGGGATCTCGCGGCCGAGGTGGTCCCAGACGAACGGCACCTTGGAGACGTGCGAGGGGAAGTCGTTCACCGCGAAGGAGTCCCGGTGGTACGGGTTGGCGTCCGCCT
Source organism: Kitasatospora sp. NPDC088779 (assembly GCF_040685395.1). Classification (NCBI taxonomy): domain Bacteria; kingdom Bacillati; phylum Actinomycetota; class Actinomycetes; order Kitasatosporales; family Streptomycetaceae; genus Kitasatospora; species Kitasatospora sp. NPDC088779. The sequence continues at coordinate 203,489 of NZ_JBFBHW010000012.1, forward strand.
CCCGCCAGCCGAAGGACTGGCGGGAGGCGGGGCCCGTCGGGGGTCTGGGTGTGCGCGAGGAAGGCGGTGAGCCAGCCGGTCACCCGTGGGCCGCCGGACATCGACCGCCACTTGAAGAGCGAGCGCCAGAACTCGTCGTCGACCGTCCCGCCCGCCGCGGTCGCCGCGATCTCGTCGAGCACCGGGCGCAGTTCGGCGAACCACGGCGCCAGCCAGTCGAAGCGCTCCGCCAGCCCGGCGACCCGCGCCACCAGCAGCGCCCAGTCCTCGACCGTGCCCTCCAGCCGGATCCGCGGGATGCCACAGCGGGTCTCCCAGCGGAAGGCGTGGTAGGGGCTGACCACGTCCATCAGCGCCACCAGCGCGGAGGAGGCGTCGTCGGGCGTGGTCGTCGAGAACGCCGGCTGGAACAGCTCCACCAGCTCGGCCCCGACCGCCGCCGCCAGCGGCTCCCGCACCAGCCGGACCGACCGCGACCAGTCCGGGCCGGGCGCCGCCAGGGCGTCGTCGCGGACCACGATCGCTTCCCGGCGTCCCTCGGCACCGCCGAACAGCGCCCGGTACCTCGGCGCGTACATCCGCGCGTGCACGGCCACCTCGTGCACCACCGCGTACCAGAGCACGTCCGGCGACAGGCTGAGCGGCAGGTGCTCCGCGAAGGCGGCGTGGACCGCCCGCACCAGCAGGCTGCAGGTCGGCTCCGGCTCGGTGGACTCCGGGTCCGGCGGCGTCGGCCGGGGCAGTTCGACCAGCGCTTCGACGCTGCGGTGGTGGATCCGGAAGTCCCCACCCACCACCGCCCGCAGGAACCGTTCGTTCCCCAGGTCCACCGGCCGGCCGTAGGGCCCGTGCCGGGTCTCGCCCAGCGGCAACTCGATGATCATCCCTGCTCCCCCTCAACCGAACCGCTCGACCGAACCGCTCAACCGAAGTCCCCGAAGCCGACCGGCCCCCGCAGCCCGATCAGTCCCGGACGCTCCAACCGCTCGCCCGCAGCGCCACCGTGAGCGGCTTGACCGCCCCGGGCGCCACCGACAGCTGGACGAAGCCCACCTGCTGGCCGGTCGAGTGCTCGATGACGACGTCCTCGATGTTGACCCCGGCCGCGCCGACCTCGCCGAACAGCCGGCCCAGCTCGCCGGGCTGGTCACCGAGCACCACGGCCACCGTCTCGTACCGGGTGGGCGGCGCGCCGTGCTTGCCGGGGATGCGGGCCTGGCCGGTGTTGCCGCGCCGCATGACCGCCTCGATCCCGGCCGCGCCCGCCCGGCGCTCGCCCTCCTCGGGGGCGTCCAGGGCGCGCAGCGCGGCGACGGTCTCCCCGAGGTCGGAGGCGACCTCCTCCAGGATGTCGGCGACCGCGCCGGCGTTGGCGGAGAGAATGTCGACCCACATGCCGGGGTTGGAGGCGGCGATCCTGGTGACGTCCCGGACACCCTGCCCGGAGAGCCTTATGGCGGTCTCGTCGGCGTGCTCCAGCCGGGCGGCGACCAGCGAGGACACCAGCTGCGGGGCGTGCGAGACCAGGGCGACGGCCCGGTCGTGCGCGGTCGCGTCCATCACGATCGGCATCGCACCGCAGAGCGCGACCAGTTCCAGGGCGGCGTTGAGCGTCTCGGTGTCGGTGTCGTCGGTGGGGGTGAGCACCCAGGGGCGGCCCTCGAACAGGTCGGCGCGGGCGGCCAGCGGGCCGGAGCGCTCGCGGCCGGCCATCGGGTGGCTGCCGATGTAGTGGACGGTGTCGCAGCCGAGCGCGGCGACCTCGATGCGCGGGCTGGCCTTGACGCTGGCGACGTCGGTGTACCAGCGGGCCAGGTTGCGGCGCTGGCAGTCGGCGAGCACCTTGCCGACCAGGGCGGGCGGCACGGCGATGATCGCCAGGTCGACCGGGCCGTCGGCCGGCTCGGTGATGCCGGCGCCGAGCGAGGCGGCGGTCCGGGCGGCGTCCGGGTCGGCGTCCTCCAGATGGACGGTCAGCCCGCGGCCGGCCAGGGCGAGCGCGGCGGAGGTGCCGATCAGTCCGGTACCGACGACGACGGCAGTGCGCATGGCGGGTCGCGCTCCTTCTCGAATTCTCGGGCTTCGCGTTCCGGGCTGCCCGACCTCGCCGGTTCTCGGTCCGGTCGGCGCCCCGGCACCGGCCGGGAACACCCGCGCCCCATCCTCTCGCATCCGCCCCACCCACGCCCCCACCGCCCACCCGCTGGGCAACCACGGCGGCCCCGCCCCCGTCCCACACCATGCGGAGGCACGCCGGACACGGCGGGCACCACAGGACCGCGAACGCGCCAGGCCGCCAGACCGTCAGACCCGCCAACGGGCGCACACGCCGCATCCCGCGAAATCCGGCGACGCCCGCACCGAAGCGGGGCAGACTGGCCGCCCGGGCACGGCGCGGGCGACACGCGGAACACGGCACGCGAACGAAGGGGTTGCGCATGGACGATCAGCACAGCGGCGACGATCAGCAGAACGGCGAGGCCCGACACGTCGGCGAGGCCGGGCCCCCGAAACCCCCCGCCGTCCCCGCCCACCCGTCGGTCCTGGACTCCGTCGTGGTCTACGCCGAGGGCGCGGTGTGCCGCCGCCGGGCCAGCGTCCCGCTCCCGGCCGACGGCCGGCTGCGGCTGACCGGTCTGCCCTCCTCCCTGGACGGCCGCTCGCTGCGCGCCCGGGTGCTCGACGGCCCGAGCGGGACGGCGGTCACCGAGGCCCGGCTGGAGCTGCTCGCCGAGTTCCACGAGCCGACCGAACTCCCCCGGCTCCGCCGCGAGTTGGACGAGGCCATGGAGCGCCAGGGCGCACTCACCGAGCGCCGCCGACTGGTCCTGACCGCGATCGCCGAGACCTCCGCCCTGCGCGCCGTACCACCGCAGCGGCGGCCCGAGGAACCGCTGCGGCGGACGCCCGCCGACGCCTGGCTGGAGCTGGCCGACTTCGTCGACGAGCGCCTGACCCGGCTCCAGCGACGCGCCGAGGAGCTCACCAAGGAAGTCGAACTCGCGGACCACGAGCGCGAATTGGCCGCCGACCGGCTGGACCGCGCATCCACGGCCGGCCCCGCCCACCCGGTCGGGACCGCCGCCACCGTCCTGCTCACCCTCACCACCGCGCAGGCCTCGGCGCTCTCCGCACAGCCCGCCCCGGAACCCACCATGGAACCCACCATGGAATCCGCCCCGGAATCCGCCGGGGAACCCGTCGCCCCAGCCCCCGAGAAGCCCCCCGCCCGGCTCGACATCGAGCTGGAGTACGGCGTCCCCGCCGCCCGCTGGGCGCCCGCCTACCGCCTCTCCTACCGCCAGGGCGCCGACACCGGCCGACTCGTCCTGCGCGCCTCCGTCGCCCAGCAGACCGGAGAGGACTGGACCGGCGTCCGGCTCGCCCTCTCCACCGCCGACCTCGACCGCCGCACCGACCTGCCCCGGCTCCGCTCGCTGCGGATCGGCCGCAGCCAGCCCGCCCCGCCGCCGTCCGGCTGGCGCGAGCCCCCGGCCGGCCTGGCCGACCTCTTCACCGGCTACGACGACGCCGGAGCCGGAGCCCGCCCGGCCCCGCGCCGCAAGGCCCCGCTCGCCGTCTCGACCCCCGGCCCGTACGGATCCGCCGCCCGGCTCAACCGCCTCGGCGGCGCCCGGCCCGCCGGTCCCCGGCCCGCCGACGCCGGCCTCGTGGCCGACGCCGCCCGGCTGGCCGCCCCCACCGGGCGCGGCGGCACCCTGGACATCGACGAACCCGCACCGGAGCCCCCGCCCGCCCCGAGCGGCTTCGCCGGATACGGCGGTGCACCCGCCGCCGCCCCGATGCCCCAAGCCCCCCTGCCGCAAGCCTCGATGTACCAAGCCTCGATGCCCCAGGTTTCGATGCCCCAGGCCCCCGCGCCGCCGCCCGCCCCCGTGGCACCGGGCGGCGCGCCCCCGCCAGACCTGCACCCGCTCGCCCGCCGCGCCCGCCGAAGCGGCGGCGGCACCGAGGCCCCCGGCACCGGCTTCGCCCCGGACGCCTCCCTGCTCGACTACCCCGGCCTCGTCCTGGCAGGCCCCGACGCACCCGCCGCCCACCGCGGCACCCTGCGCCCCCAGGCCGAGCAGACCGAGCAGGCCGACCACTACGGGCCGGCGGCGATGCCCCCGGGCGACACCGGCGGCGAGCGGGTCCGCCATCTGGCACTCCCCCGGCACGCCGTCCCGCCCCGCGAGTCGGCGGGCTCCTTCGACCACCGCTTCGACTCCGCCGCCCCCGCCGACATCCCGTCCGACGGCACCTGGCACACCGTCACGATCGACGAGATCCCGGTGTCCGTCCGCCCGGAGTACGTCACCGTCCCCGCCGTCGAGGAGAAGGTGTACGCCACCCTGGTGCTCGCCAACCGGACCGACCGCGCCGTGCTGGCCGGCCCGGTCGAGGTCACCGTCGACGACGAGTTCCTGCTCACCGCCGCCCTGCCCACCCTCGCCCCGGGCGGGCTGCGGAGCCTGGGCATCGGGGTCACCGAGAGCATCGAGGTGGCGCGCCGCACCGAGCTGCACGAGTCCACCGCGGGCATGCTGAGCAGCAGTACCGTGCTCGACCACCGGGTGCGCGTCCAGCTGGCGAACCGGCTCGGCCGCACCGTCACCGTGGAGGTCCGCGAGCGCGTGCCGGTCACCTCCGACGCCGAGATCCGGATCGAGGAGCGGGCCGACTGGCAGGCCCCGGCGGTCTCCACGCCGGACTGCCCGCCCAGCACCCGGCTCTGGCGGGTCGAGCTGCCGCCCGGCGGCCGCACCGAGCTGGACGGCGGCTACCAGATCAAGATCCCGGCCGGAAAGGCCATCGTCGGTGGAAACCGGAGGAACTGAACGATGACCGGAACGACCATCCCCCTCCCCGTCACCGCCGTCACCTGCCTGGAGGACCGCAGCCAGGTCGAACGCACCACCACCGTCAACCTCGCCGCAGGCGTCCAGCGGCTGCGACTGGGCCCGCTCACCGCGCTCGCCGTCGACCGCACCCTGCGCGCCGAGACCACCGCCCCCGGCACCCGCGTGCTGGACGCCCGGATCGTCCGCAACTGGATCCCACGCGCCCCGCTGCCGCCCGGCCCGGAGGACTCCCGGCTGCGCCACCGGCTGCACGAGCTGGAGACCGCGAGCCGCCTCGTCGACCAGACCCGCGCCCGCCTGGAGGCCCGGCTGGCGCTGCTCGCCCAGCTCTCCGCCGACCTGCTGCGCGAGATCGGCGAGGGCGCCGGGATCGGCGAGCTCGAACGCACCCGCTGGTCCCGCGAACTGGACCGGGTGGACGCCGAACGCGAGCGCCACGGCGAGGAGCTGCGGACCACCCACTCCCGGCTGCGCCGCCTGGACCAGGAGCGCTCGCAGGCCCTGCTCACCCTCGACCAGGCCGAGGAGGAACCGGCCGAACTGGTCGCCCACCTGGAGCTCACCGTCGAGGCGGCGCAGCCCGGCCCGAGCGGGCTGGCCGTCACCCATCTGGTGCCGTGCGCCCTCTGGCGTCCCTCGTACCGGGCCACCCTGGACGGCGGGAGCCTGCGGCTGGAGTCGGAGGCGGTGGTCTGGCAGCGCACCGGCGAGGACTGGACCGGCGTCCGGCTCACCTTCTCCACCGCCCGCTCGGCCCTCGCCACCGACCCGCCCGCCGTCGCCGAGGACGTCCTGATGCTGCGCGAGCGCACCGCGGAGGAGCGCCGCACGGTCGAGGTGGAGCTGCGCGAGGAGGCGATCAGCGCGCTCGGCCCGGCCGCCGGGGTACCGGGGGTGGACGACGGCGGGGAGGTCCGGGTGCTGCCCGCGCCCGCTCCGGCCACCGTGCCCTCCGACGGCCGGGCGCACCGGGTGCCGCTCGGCGCCTTCACCGGGCAGGCGAGCAGCGAGTACGCGTGCGCGCCGGAGCTGTCCCCGCTGGTGACCCAGGTGGTCCGGTTCCGCAACACGGCCGGGCACCCGCTGCTGGCGGGTCCGGTCGAACTGGTCCGCGGCAGCGGCTTCACCGGCCGGGGCGAGCTGGGCTTCACCGCCGCCGGGGCCGACGCCGAGCTGGCGTTCGGCAGTTCGGACGGCTACCGGGTGGTCCGCGAGGCCGAGGAACGCCAGGCCACCGCCGGGCTCACCGGCCGCCAGACGACCACCCGGACGGTGCGGCTGCACCTCTCCCGCTTCTCCGGCCCGGAGGAGCGGGACGAGCAGGTCGTCGCGGTCCGCGAGCGGGTGCCGGTCTCCGAGGTGTCGGCGGTGGAGGTGCGGCTGCGCAAGGAGGAGTGCTCCCCGTCGCCGGACGCCTTCGACGCCGAGGGCATCCTCCGCTGGGACGTCCCGCTCGGGCCCGGCGCCCGTCGGACGGTCACGCTGGTCTACGAGGTCTCCGCCACCGCCAAGGTCGCCGGACTCTGAGGAGCCCGGCCTCCGCCGCCGTCTGAACACCGGTCCGCTCGTGACGACCGCTCAGGACCAAACCGGGTAGAACAGGAACATGATCCTCCACCTCGCACCCCTGGACGACTGGCTGTCCGACCCCGGTCGGCCGTACACCACCGCGTCGTTGCTCACCGACGGGTTCATCCACTGCTCGGCGGACGAACAGACGGCGCTCGCGGTGGCCAACGCCTTCTTCGCCGACACTCCCGACCCGCTGATGGCACTGCTGATCGAGGAGTCACAGGTGGAACCGATGGTCAAGTGGGAGGCCCCGCACGGCGCACCGCCGCCCGGGGCCACCCCCGGCCTGCTGTTCCCGCACGTCTACGGACGACTCAACCGCTCCGCCGTCAAGGGCCTGCTGAAGGTCGAACGCGGCCCGGACGGCCGCTGGGCCGCCCTCACCCCCTGGAGCTGACGCCCGACCCCCGACGTCCGCCCGGCCCGGTGCACAGCCAACTCCTGTCACAACCAACCCCGCTCCCGGGCCGCCATACCGGCCTGGAAGCGGGTGGTGGCGCCCAGCGAGCGCATCAGGCTCTGCAACCGGCGCTGGGTGGTGCGGGCGCTCCAGCCGAGCGACCGGGCGATCGACTCGTCGGTGAGGCCGGCCGCCAGCAGGCCCAGCAGCTTGCGGTGGTCGGCCTCCGGCTCCAGCGTCGCGTCCCCGGTGCCGATCGCGGCCTGCAACTGGACGGCGCGCTCCCACTCCGCCTCGAACAGCGTGTCCAGCGCCTGGAGCAGCGCGGAGGGGTGGATGACGTACGCGGCGTCGAGGACGCTGTCGCCCACGCTGATCGGGATGATCGCCATCCGGTCGTCCGAAATGATCATCTTCATCGGCAGCGACGGCCGGACCCGGGCCTCCTCGCCGTCCGCGACCCCGGCCAGGATGTTCCGCTCCAGTCGGCCCGGCCAGGCCACCGCGTCCCGGTCGTAGACGGTCCGCAGCCGCAGGCCCTCCCGCAACCGCCGCCGCTGCAACGGGATCGGGGTCACCGGATCCTGGATGTACGGCGGGCGGTCGAAGCCGCGGACCTGGTACTGGCTGGTCTCGGTGATGTGCTCCAGCCGCTGCGCGATCGCCTCGCCACCGGTCAGCACCTCCACCGAGTGCGCCGGATCGGTGTACCGCGAGGCCTCCCGGAAGGCGTCCATCAGACGGTGCATCTCGGCCCGGGCGTGCCGCAGTTCGGACTCGCGGTGGCCGATCAGGGTGCCGATCGCGACGTCGGGGGCGACCGGCAGGTAGCGCTGCCGGTCCACCGGCGCCCGGGTCGCCATGCCCTGCTGCGCCAGGCGATCCAGGGCGCGCACGCTCTGCTGGAGCGTCAGGCCACAGCCCTCGGCCAGTTCCTCCGCGGTGGACTGCGGATTGGCCACCAGCGCCGCGTAGACCTGTCCGTCCGGCTCGGCCAGTCCCAGTGCGCTGAGTGGTGCATCCGACACGACGCCGTCTCCCCCGTTCGCCCCCCACCGGCGCCGGCCCTGGCGCAGTCCCGCCACTGGGCGGATGGTGGTCCGGTGGCAATCCTCTGCCACGGATCATGGCGCTGACAAGGCCGTGACCAGGGGTTGCGCCCCGCCTCGCACCCCGCCCACCCCCACCGAACGACCGAGGGCCTCCCCACCTTTCGACGGGGAGGCCCTCAGCAGAAGCCCGAATATACCGACCGGTCTACAGACTCCGGGGGAGAATATGCCGACCGGTCTACATAGCCCAATCGGAATATACCGACCGGTCTACAGACCGACCTCGCGCATCAGCTGACCGACCTCGGGGTTGGTCAGACGGCGCAGCCAGCCCGACTTCTGGTCGCCCAGCGCGATCGGGCCGAAGTGCGTGCGCACCAGCTTCTCGACCGGGAAGCCGGCCTCGGCCAGCATCCGGCGGACGATGTGCTTGCGACCCTCGTGCAGGGTCACCTCGACCAGGTAGTTCTTGCCGACGTTGGAGATCACCTTGAAGCTGTCGGCGCGCGCGAAGCCGTCCTCCAGCTCGATGCCCTGCGCCAGCTGCTTGCCCAGGTCGCGCGGGATCGGGCCCTGGATGGCTGCCAGGTAGGTCTTGGTCACGCCGTACCGGGGGTGGGTGAGACGGTGGGCCAGCTCGCCGTGGTTGGTGAGCAGGATGATGCCCTCGGTCTCGGTGTCCAGACGGCCGACGTGGAACAGCCGGGTCTCCCGGTTGGTCACGTAGTCGCCGAGGCACTGGCGCCCGTCCGGGTCCTCCATGGTGGAGACCACGCCGGCCGGCTTGTTGAGCGCGAAGAACAGGTACGACTGGGTGGCGACGGTCAGGCCGTCCACCTTGATCTCGTCGTTCTGCGGGTCGACCCGCTTGCCCTGCTCGGTGACGAGCTTGCCGTTGACCTGGACCCGGCCCTGCTCGATCAGCTCCTCGCAGGCGCGGCGGCTGCCGATGCCCGCCCGGGCCAGCACCTTCTGCAGGCGCTCGCCCTCGGGCTCGCCGAAGGTCTTGGGCAGCTTGACGGCCGGCTTGTCGTGCCGGGCGAGGACGGCGTCCTCGATCTTGGCCTGCAGCTCGCGCGAGCGCTGCGGCTGGCGGCGCGGGTCGCCCGGGGCGCCCTGGCCCTCACGGCGCGGGCGCGGGGCCGGGCTGGGGCGCCGGCCGGAGTAGCCGCCGCGGGCGGGGGTGGCGTTGGGGCCACCGCCGAACTCGGGGCGGTCGTAGCGCCGCTCCTCGGGCCGCAGCGGGCGGTCCGGGTACCGGTTGTCGTCGCGCCGGTCGTCCCGGCGACTGTCACGCCCGTACGAGCCGGAGCCGCCGCGCGAACCGGCACCGCTGCCGCCGCCGTACGAGCCGCCGCGCGAGCCGGAGCCCGAGCCGGACCCACCGCCGTACGAGCCGCCGCGCGAGCCCGAGCCCGAGCCGGACCCACCGCCGTACGAACCCCCACGCGAACCGGAGCCCGAGCCGGACCCACCGCCGTACGAACCCCCACGCGAGCCCGAGCCCGAGCCCGAGCCGCTGCGGCCGCTGCCGCTGCCGCCGTAGGAGCCGCCGCCCCGGCCCCCGCCCTGTCCGCTGCGACCGCTGCCGCCGCCGCTGCCGTTCCTGCCGTTGCCACTGCTACGCATCAAAGTGTCCGTACGTCGTTACCGTCTGGGATGTGCGGTCGTTTCGGCCGACCTCACCGCCCCCTACCGATCAGGCGCAGCCCGACCGGCCTCGCCACTGCCGCCCACGGCCTGCACGGCAGCGGCGGCGACCGCCTCCGCGATCATCGTGCCCTCCAGGGACTCCGCTTCCACGTCGTCGACCTCGGGCAGGAAGGGAGCAAGCTCCGGCAGCTCGTCCAGGCCGCGGAGCCCCATCCGTTCCAGGAAGTAGTTCGTCGTCCGATACAGGATCGCACCTGTTTCGGGCTCGGATCCGGCCTCTTCCACCAGTCCTCGCTGTACCAGGGTACGCATCACGCCGTCACAGTTCACACCGCGGACGGCGGAAACCCTAGATCTGGACACCGGCTGCCGGTAGGCGACGACCGCCAGGGTCTCCAATGCGGCCTGCGTGAGCCGGGCCTGCTGGCCGTCCAGCAGGAAGCGGTCGACGGCCGGAGCGCAGGTGTCCCGGCTGTAGAACCGCCACCCGCCGGCGACCAGCCGCAGGTCGAATCCGCGGCCCTGGGCGGTGTATTCGGCGGCCAGTTCGCGCAGCGCAGCGGCCACCTGCGCCCGGGGCCGCTCCAGCACGCCGGCCAGCCGCTCCTCCCCGGCAGGCTCGTCGACGACCATCAGGATCGCCTCCAGCTCGGCCTTCAACCCGGCCCCGGGCGTCTCCTCGCCCCCGGCCGGATCAGCGACGCCGACCACATCAGTGACGCCGGAGGTCGACGGGGCCGACTTCTGGTGCACGACCCGGGCCTCGCCCTCCGCCGACGCACCCACGGACGCCGCTACCGGCTCCACCACCGACCCCGCCGCCACCGGATCCGTCACGGGCCCCGCCACCGGCTCCGCCAGCAGCTCGAAGGCCGGCTCCAGCCACTCCCCGGCCCGCGGCCGCCCCGGCAGCCCGAGCGGGCGCCGCACCGGCCGCCCGCCGACCCCGCTCCCGCTCGGGCTCGGGCTCCCGCTCCCACCACTCATCGACTCTCCTCCCGCTCCCGCTCACCCACCGGCCGGTCGAACTCGTCCGTCACCTCGACCGCGCCCCGGTCCTCCTCCGCCACCCAGCGCACCAGCAGTTCGCCCAGCGCCTCCGGCTGCTCGAAGGCCAGCACCCGCTCCCGGTACAGCTCCAGCAGCGCCAGGAAACGGGCGACGACCACCAGCTCGTCCGGCGCGTCCTCGACCAACCGCTGGAACGACGCCTCGCCGAGCTCGGTGAGCAGCCCGACCACCAGCCCGGCCTGCTCGCGCACGCTGACGGGCGGGCTGTGGATGTGGTCGACGTACACGACGGGCTTCGGCTTGGGTTCCATGGCCCTGGCCGCCAGCTGCGCGAGCCGCTCCGGGCCGATGGTGATGACCACCTCGGGCAGCAGCCCGGCATGCCGGGGCTCCAGCCCGACGGTGCGTGGGCGTCGGGCCAGCTCGGCGGCCCAGCGCTCGCCGAAGAGGGCCGCCGCCCGCTTGTACGCCCGGTACTGCAGCAACCGGGCGAACAGCAGGTCACGGGCCTCCAGCAGCGCCAGGTCCTCCTCGTCCTCGACGTCGGCGACGGGCAGCAGCCGGGCGGCCTTGAGGTCGAGCAGGGTCGCGGCGACGACCAGGAACTCGGTCGCCGCGTCCAGGTCCCAGTCCGGGCCCATCGCCCGGATGTGTGCCATGAACTCGTCGGTGACGGTGGCCAGCGCCACTTCGGTGACGTCGAGTTTGTGCTTGGCGATCAGACTGAGCAGCAGGTCGAAGGGGCCTTCGAAGTTGTCCAGCCGCACCCGGAAGCCGCCCCGCGGCTGTTCCTCGGTCGCGTTCACGGCGGTGGTGGGTGGTTCGGCGGTGCTCGGCATGACGGTCCATCTTCACCCGGCCCGGCCGCCCGCCCCGCCCCCGGGGCCGTCGACACGCCGCCGTCACGCCGTCGACGCCTCCCGGCGTCGGCCCTCGGCATCGACATCGACGCCACCGCAGGACGTCACCACAGGACGTCGACACGCCACACCAGGGATGCCACACCGGGACCGCCGCACCGGAGGCACCGCACCAGCAGCACCAGAGGCACCACTGACGGCCAGGAAGGGGCCTAGCGGCCGCGCAACCGCCGGACCAGGATGGAGGCCTCGCCGCGCTGCTCCAGGTCCGCCAGGACGACTGCGATGGCCTCCCGGACGATCCGCCCGCGGTCCACGGCCAGGCCGTGCTCACCGCGCAGCACCAGCCGGGCGTGCTCCAGGTCCATGAGCTCCTCGGCGGACACGTACACGGTGATCTTCTCGTCGTGCCGCTCGCGCCCGCTGGGGCGGCGCGGCGCGCGGCCGCGCGGCCGGGCGCGCCCGGTGCCGCCGGCCTGCTCCTCGGCGGCGCCGGGGTGCTGGCGGCCGGCCGGCACGGTGCCCTGGGGCCCGGCGGACGAGGCGGAGCGCTGGGCCGGCGGCTGGGCGCCCGCCGGGGCGCCGGCGGCCGGCTGCTGGTCCTGGGACGGCTGCCGCCCGGCCTCGCCGGTGCGCTGGGTGTCCTGAGCGTCCTCGGCGCCTTCGGCGCCGTCCGTGCCGTGGACGGTCCGCGCGGTCTCCGCTCTGGCTGCCTCGGCGGCCGGACGCGGCGCGAGGGACGGCGACAGCGCCATCCCGCCGGTGGTCCGGAACAGCTCGTCGGCCCCCGGGAGACTCACTCGGCGGGGCGGCACCGGTCGAGCACCTCCCTGGCGAGCTGGCGGTAGGCGGCGGCACCGACCGAGTTGGTCGCGTACGTGGTGATGGGCTCGCCGGCGACGGTGGTCTCCGGGAAGCGCACGGTCCGCCCGATGACGGTGTGGAAGACGTGCTCGCCGAACGCCTCGACGACGCGCGCCAGCACCTCGCGGCTGTGCACGGTGCGCGAGTCGTACATGGTCGCGAGGATGCCGTCCAGGCGCAGCTCGGGGTTGAGCCGCTCGCACACCTTCTCGATGGTCTCGGTCAGCAGCGCGACGCCGCGCAGCGCGAAGAACTCGCACTCCAGCGGGACGATGACGCTGTGAGCGGCGGTCAGCGCATTGACCGTCAGCAGGCCCAGCGAGGGCTGGCAGTCGATGATGACGTAGTCGTAGTCGGGCAGCAGCGGCTTCAGCGCGCGGGCCAGCGCGGACTCCCGGGCCACCTCGCTGACCAGCTGCACCTCGGCGGCGGAGAGGTCGATGTTGGACGGCAGCAGGTCCATGCCCGGCACGGCCGTCTTGAGCAGCACTTCATCGGCCGTCAGGCCCCGCTCCATGAGCAGGTTGTAGACGGTGACGTCGAGCTCCATCGGGTTGACGCCGAGGCCGACCGAGAGCGCGCCCTGCGGGTCGAAGTCGACGAGCAGCACCCGGCGGCCGTACTCGGCCAGCGCGGCGCCCAGGTTGATGGTCGACGTGGTCTTGCCGACGCCGCCCTTCTGGTTGCACATGGCGATGATCTGCGCGGGGCCGTGCTCGGCCACCGGGGCGGGGATCGGGAAGTACGGCAGCGGGCGGCCGGTCGGGCCGACCCGCTCGCGGCGCTGGCGCGCGGCGTCGGGGGCCAGCGTGGCGGCGTACTCCGGGTCCGGCTCGTACTCGGCGTCCGGGTCGTCGTAGGCGCCGTAGGCGAACTCGCCGTAGGCCAGGCCGTAGGCCGCCAAGTCGGCGTCGTGATCGGTCACCGTGGTCACCTGCGCTGTGTTCTGGCGTGCTTCGAAGGTGCGGAGTGCGACCGAGCCGACCTCGGCCGAGCCCACGGAGGGCTGCCGGGCCCCTGGCTCCTCACTCGGCTGGCCGGCGGTGCGCTCCGCCAGTCCTGGCTGACCACCCCCGGGAGCAAATGTCGACTCATTCACAAGTCGTCTTACCTCCTTGGGCATCCAGGACTCTATGTCGATTCGTCAGCGTGGCAGCATGCCGACGGTTTGCGACTCTAGGCCGTTCAAGGCGTTCGCAGCAACACAATCCACGGTAGTGGGCCGGATGTGTCGACTATCGGGCGGGCCGATGTCAAGGGATGAGTAGGCCGTTGACCCTAACGTTTCTGCGGTGGGGTGACACGACCGACAGAAATTGACGACAGAGCGACCCGTCCGCTCCACCACCCGTTCACGGGCACGGCGAAGCCCCCGGCCCGAGGGGATCGGGTCGGGGGCGAACGACCGCCGGACGGTCTACCGGATCGCAGGATCTCTGGATCACCGGATCGCAGGATCAGCGGATCTCTGGATCACCGAATCGCAGGATCACCGGATCAGGCGAGCACGCTCTCCAGCGAGACCGACTCCAGGCCGAAGGCCTCGGCCACGGCCGGGAAGGTGATCTGGCCCTCGTGCACGTTCAGGCCCTTGGCGAGCGCCGGGTCACGGCGCAGCGCCTCCTTCCAGCCGCGGTTGGCCAGCTCGACGACGTACGGCATCGTCGCGTTGGTCAGCGCGTAGGTGGAGGTGTTCGGGACGGCGCCCGGCATGTTGGCCACGCAGTAGAAGACCGAGTTGTGGACCTGGAAGGTCGGCTCGGCGTGCGTGGTGGCGTGCGAGTCCTCGAAGCAGCCGCCCTGGTCGATGGCGATGTCGACGAGCACGGAGCCCGGCTTCATGCGGGAGACCAGCTCGTTGGTGACGAGCTTCGGGGCCTTGGCGCCCGGGATCAGCACCGCGCCGATGACCAGGTCGGCCTCGATGACGGCCTTCTCCAGCTCGAAGGTGTTGGAGACGACGGCCTTGATCTTCGTGCCGAAGATGCGGTCGGCCTCGCGCAGCTTGTTGATGTCGCGGTCGAGCAGGGTCACCTCGTAGCCCATGCCGATGGCGATGGTGGCCGCGTGCCAGCCGGAGACGCCACCGCCGATGACGACGGCCTTGGCCGGGTGGGTGCCGGGCACGCCGCCGGGCAGCACGCCGCGGCCGCCGGCCGGGCGCATCAGGTGGTACGAGCCGACCTGCGGGGCGAGACGGCCCGCGACCTCGGACATCGGGGCGAGCAGCGGCAGCGCGCCGTTGCCGAGCTGCACGGTCTCGTACGCGATGGCGGTGGTGCCCGAGGCGATCAGCGCGTCGGTGCCGGCGCGGTCGGCCGCCAGGTGCAGGTACGTGAAGAGGGTCTGGCCCTTGCGCAGCCGGTGGTACTCGGAGGCGATGGGCTCCTTGACCTTCAGCAGCAGGTCGGCGGTGGCCCACACCTCGTCGGCGGTGGGGAGGATGGTGGCGCCGGCGGCCACGTACTCCTCGTTGGGGATCGAGGAGCCGACACCGGCGTTGTCCTCGATGTAGACCTCGTGTCCGTTGCGGACCAGCTCATGCACGCCGGCGGGCGTGATGGCCACGCGGTACTCGTGGTTCTTGACCTCGCGGGGGATGCCGACCTTCACGGCTAAACACGTCCTCTTGCCATGGGGGTCCCTACCGGAGAAGACCGGCGGGCGACGCGCACGTGGGGAAGCCTCCGGGGCAGCCCGGGGCGGGGATCGCTGCGCGACTGAGTTCGAGTGTAATGAAGCCCAGTCGGCGTGTCAGCCTTCCAAAGTGAATAAATCTGCCGAACACATTGGCAGGTTCGTAGGCTTCCCTTGCGATCTTCCCACCAAAGATGTGTTAACCGGGCATCTTCGACAATACCTCCGAAAGACCCCTCACCACCCGGCGTCGACCCGTTCCCGCAGGTCCGCGAGGGCGGCCCCGACGGCCTCCCGGCCGCGCTCGTCGCCGAGCCTGCGCAGCACCGCCAGCGCGGCCCGGTACTCGCGGTCCGCCTCGTCGAAACGGCGCTGCGCGGTGTGCGCCTCGGCCACCCGGGCGAGCAGCCGGGCCTCGGCGGCGGGCTCCCCCATCGACTGCCGCAGGCCGAGTGCCCGCCCGTACCAGTCGGCGGCGCGCACCGCGTCGCCGAGCGCCCGGTGGCAGCCGGCCGCACCCTCCAGGGCCCGGGCGCAGAGCGGTTCGTCCCCGGCCGTGCGGGCGTGCTCCAGGGCGGCCCGGTAGTGCGTGACGGCCTGCTCCCAGCGGCCCGCGGCGGCCTGTAGGTCACCCAGGTTGAGCAGCGCGGCCGAGGCCCGGCGGGGTCTGCCGTGCCGCTCGGCGACGGTCAGCACCAGTTCGTGCAGCCGGTAGAGGTCGGCGGGGGCGGCGGCGCCGGTCAGCGGCAGCGCCCGCAGCAGCGCGGTGACCAGCCGGCCCGCCGAGCCGTCCAGGTCGCCCTGGCCGATCGCGTCGGCCACCGCCCCGAGCAGCAGGTCCCGCTCGCCGAGCAGCCACTCCCGGGCGTGCTCCGCCGAGCCCAGCCGCAGCGCGGCGGGCAGCGGGTCCGGCCCGGGGCCGCTGCCCGCCGGGTCCAGCAGGGCGCGGGCCGACTCGGTGAGCCGGACCAGCCGCTCCAGCAGCCGAGCCCGGGCGAGCTCGGTCTCGGCGGGCCGGTCCTCCTGCTCGCGCAGCCGGACCAGCCTCGGGTAGAGGCGCCCGGGCACCCGGTAGCGCGGGCTGCCGTCGGCGGCCGGTGCCTCCTGGCCGAGCAGCTCCCGTTCGGCCAGTGCGGCGAGCGTCACGGCCGCCTCCGGTGCCGGGCAGCCGACCAGGGCGGAGGCGGTGCGCGGGTCGGCGGTCTGCGCCGGGGCCAGGGTGAGGGTGCGCAGCATCCGCGCCTGGGCGGCCGGGAGGGTGCCGTACAGCAGGGTGAACGCGCCGATCAGCGGGTCGCTGTCGGGGACGGGCACCGGCTCGGCCGGCTCCGGGCCGGGCTTCACCCAGGCCGCCTGCTCCCCGGCCGTCTCGCCGGCGGCGGGCTCCGGCGGCGGGCCCTCGGCCGGCTTCTCCCCCAGCGGTGGGGGCGTCGCGGCCTTCCCGGGCGTCGACACCTGGGCAGCCTTCGGCCCCTGTACGGACTTCGCGGCCTTCCCCGACGCCGCGCCCTGTACGGGCTTCGCAGCCTTCCCCGGGGCCGCCCCCTGTACCGGCTTCGCGGCCTTCCCGGGCGTCGGCGCCTGGGCGGTCTTCGGCCCCTGAACGGGCTTCTCCGCCTTCTCCCCCTCCCCCTTCGGCGCCGCCGACCGTGCCGACTCCTCGCCCACCACCCGGGTGAGCTCGCGCGCCGCCTCGGTGACGGCCGCCTTCGGGTCGCCGCGCAGCCATCCGGCCATCAGCCGCAGGGCGGCCGGCCGGGCCGCGCAGGCCTCCGCCAGGTCGGCGCCGCCGACCGGGTCGCAGGAGATCCGGGTGCCGCCGACCAGGTCGGCGAGCAGTTCGCCGGAGGCCTGCCGGTCGAGCCCGCCGAGGATCACCGGGTCGATGTCCTCGATGCCGGTGAGCGGCCCGGCGGTGGTGGCGAGCACCAGGCAGCCGGGTTCGTCCGCGAGCAGCGGCCACAGCTGCCCGGCGTCCCGGACGTCGTCCAGCACCAGCAGGACCCGGCGGCCCACGAGCGCCTCGCGCAGCGCGACGCAGGCGGGCTCGTCCCGCCCGTCCCCGGTGGCGCCGGGCAGCGGCACGGGGGCCTCGGGATCGAGCTGCTCCAGCAGCAGGCGGGCGGCCCGGGCGGGCGCCACCCGGCCGCCGTCGGGGGCGGACAGACGTGCGAAGAGCACACCGTCGGGGTGGTCCGCGGCGGCGGTGCGGGCGAAGCGGACCGCCAGCGTGGTGCGGCCGGAGCCGGGGCGACCGGCCAGGACCAGCACCGGGCTGCGGCCGGTGGCCGGGCGCGCGGCGGCCGCCCGCAGCGCGGCCAGTTCGGTGCGCCGCCCGACGAACAGCGCGGGCCCGGCCGGCAGCCGGTCGAGGCCCGGAACGGCCCCGACGGGCGCGTCGGGGCCGGGGTCCATCGTCGCCGTCTTCCTCGCCACCCGTGCCACTCCCGACGTCATCCGGCCTCAGCGGAGGCGGCCCGGGACGGGCGCCCTGTCTGCGAAGCGTAGTTCGACCGTCCGGCTCAGCCGAGGTGACATCCGGTCGTACGAACCGGTAAATCACCCTTGCGGATCAACAGCAGGGTGCTCAGGAGGCGTACGGGCCGTTCGCTCACCCCTCGAAGGGCCGGGCCGGCCAGGGCGAGTCCGCCGGGCGCAGTCCGTCCAGCCCGTCCGGTCCGGTGAGCGCGGCGTGCACGGCGAGCGTGCCGGTGACCAGGGTCGGGTTGTGCAGCCGCCCGGCGTGGATCAGCCGGATCAGGTCGGACACCGGCACCCAGGCGACCTCGATCTCCTGTTCCTCGCCCTCCGCCGCGTAGCGCTCGCCCTCGGCCTCCGCGAGGTCGGTGGCGAGGAACATCCGCAGCGCCTCGTCGGTGCCGCCCGGGGAGGTGTAGTAGTCGGCGAGGATGCGCCAGGTGCCGGCCTTGCAGTGCGCCTCCTCGTACAGCTCGCGCTGCGCGGCGTGCCACGGGTTCTCGCCCGGCACGTCGAGCAGGCCGGCGGGCAGCTCCCACAGGCGCTGGCGGACGGGGTGCCGGTACTGCCGCAGGATCAGCACCCGCTGCTTGTCGTCCAGGGCGAGCACGGAGACCGAGCCGGGGTGGGTCTGGTAGTCGCGGCGGGCCCAGCTGCCGTCGGGCATCCGGACCTCTTCGCTGCGCACGCCTGTGACCTTGCCCTGGAACGGCGTCCGGCTCTCCCGGACCTCCCACTCCTCGGCCACGTCGGCGATCCCCTGGTCGCGCTGCTCGTCCATCGCTCTCCCCTTTTCGTCAGTACGACACAATCTAACGCCGGACGGCGGCCCCGCGGGAATCGCGGGGCCGCCGTCCGGTGAACGACCGACGACTTACTCGGCCGCGGTGGTCTTGATCTCGATGGCGGCCTTGACCAGACCCGCGAACAGCGGGTGCGGGCGGGTCGGGCGGGACTTCAGCTCCGGGTGGGCCTGGGTGGCCACCAGGTACGGGTGCACCTCGCGCGGGTACTCGACGTACTCGACCAGGTCGCCCTTGGGGGAGAGGCCGGAGAACTGCAGGCCGGTCTTCTCCAGGTCCGCGCGGTAGGCGTTGTTGACCTCGTAGCGGTGGCGGTGGCGCTCCTCGACGTACTGCTCGCCGCCGTAGACCTCACGGACGATCGAGCCCTCGGCGAGCTTGGCCGGGTACAGGCCCAGACGCATGGTGCCGCCCAGGTCGCCCTTGCCGTCGACGATGGCCAGCTGCTCGGCCATCGTGGAGACGACCGGGTGCTTGGCGGCGGCGTCGAACTCGGTGGAGTTGGCCTCGGGCAGGCCGGCCAGGTTGCGGGCCGCCTCGATGACCACGCACTGCAGACCCAGGCACAGGCCGAGCAGCGGGACGCGGTTCTCGCGGGCGAAGGTGATGGCGCCGACCTTGCCGTTGACGCCGCGGTCGCCGAAGCCGCCGGGGATGCAGATCGCGTCCACGTCGCCGAGCTGCGCCCGGGCGCCCTCGGGCGTCTCGCAGTCGTCCGAGGTCACCCACTTGATCTCGACCCGGGCGTTGTTGGCGAAGCCGCCGGCGCGCAGCGCCTCGGTCACCGACAGGTAGGCGTCCGGCAGGTCGATGTACTTGCCGACCAGGGCGACCTTGACGATGTGCTGCGGCTCGTGGACGCGGCGCAGCAGGTCGTCCCAGGTCGTCCAGTCCACGTCGCGGAACGGCAGGTCGAGCCGGCGCACCACGTAGGCGTCCAGGCCCTCGCCGTGCAGGACCTTGGGGATGTCGTAGATCGACTTGGCGTCGATGGCCGCGACCACGGCCTCCTCGTCCACGTCGCACATCAGCGAGATCTTGCGCTTGATGGCCTGCGGGACCTCGCGGTCGGCGCGCAGCACGATGGCGTCGGGCTGGATGCCGATGTTGCGCAGCGCGGCGACGGAGTGCTGGGTGGGCTTGGTCTTCAGCTCGCCCGAGGGGCCGATGTACGGCAGCAGGGAGACGTGCACGAAGAACACGTTGTCCCGGCCGACCTCGTGGCGGACCTGGCGGACGGCCTCCAGGAACGGCAGCGACTCGATGTCGCCGACGGTCCCGCCGACCTCGGTGATCACCACGTCGACGTCCTCGGTCGCCATCCGGCGGATCCGGGACTTGATCTCGTTGGTGATGTGGGGGATGACCTGGACGGTGTCGCCCAGGTACTCGCCGCGTCGCTCCTTGGCGATGACGGTGGAGTAGACCTGGCCGGTGGTGACGTTCGCCGAACCGTGCAGGTTGGTGTCCAGGAACCGCTCGTAGTGGCCGATGTCCAGGTCGGTCTCGGCGCCGTCGTCCGTGACGAAGACCTCACCGTGCTGGAACGGGTTCATGGTGCCCGGGTCCACGTTGAGGTACGGGTCGAGCTTCTGCATGGTGACGCGCAGGCCGCGGGCCTTGAGGAGCGCGCCAAGGCTGGAGGCGGTGAGGCCCTTGCCGAGCGAAGAGGCGACACCCCCGGTGACGAAGAGGTGCTTGGTCGTCACGGCGCGGCCGTTCGCTGCCTTGCCGGAATGGGGCTGTGCCAAGAGGGGGCTCCCGTGGGTCGCGTGTCGAAGGTGACGTGGGCGGGATGCTCTCGACTCGCCGAACGACGGGAGGCGGTGCGGTGCACGGCACTCGGGGGGTCGTCGATTCGGCTGGTCCGGGGCGTTTGATCCCACCGGTCCACGGGATACCAGGGTATCAGTGACGCGACCGGGACGCCTTCCGGCCCGCTCGCGGCGCCCCGGGGGCGTGCGCGGGGCGCACCACCGGCGCATCATCCGGCGCAGCAGTCACACCGGTCGCACCCCGGCCGGACCGGGCCACTTCGGAGCACTCCGTTCGGGCCATGACAGCCCCTCCACTGGGACCAGCCGGAACTGATCCGTCCGGACCATCCTGCCCGGCGTCCTCGCGATGCACGGCATTTCCGCCGAATTGTGGCGCCACACGAGGCTGCGCCCGCGTGCTTCGCCCCTTTCGTCCGTCGTAAGCTGCACGGACGCATCGCCGACAGCACGAGCACGCGGAGGGCGTGGGAGGTCAGGACACTCCCGGTCCCCGATGCGCGACCGGACCTCCCCGTATTCCAGCTCCTCCCCTCCCACCCCAGGGGCTCGACCGAGCCCCGCGCGGACACTCCAGCAAGGCCCGCCACCACCCCTCGGCGAGCCGGACGTCCCGGGGTGGGCTCCGGCCCCGCAGACCGCTCGCTCCCCCAGATCGCCGATGCGTCGTGACCACATTGCGAACTGGAGATCCACGTGGCCGGCCGTATCGAGGACTACGCACTCATCGGGGACATGCAGACCGCTGCCCTGGTCAGCAGGGACGGGGCGGTGGACTGGCTCTGCCTGCCCCGCTTCGACTCTCCGGCCGTGTTCGCCGGCCTGCTCGGCACCGATGAACACGGCTTCTGGCGGATCGGTCCGGCCGAAGCCGTCGCGACCGAAGTCCCCACCCCCGCGGCACCCCCCACCCCGGCCGCCCCCGCCCTCGGCCTCCCCCGCTTCACCGACACCGCCGATCTGAGGGTCCCGCCGCCCACCGCGGCCGCCCCCGCGGTGCCCGCCGACCGCCGCCGTTACCGGGGCGACTCGCTGGTCCTGGAACAGGAGTGGGACACCCAGGGTGGCACCGTCCGGGTGATCGACTTCATGCCGCCGCGCCCGCTGGCCGGCCGCGACGCCGTCCCCCAGGTGATCCGGATCGTCGAGGGCGTGTCCGGCACCGTCCGGATGCGCTCGGCGGTGCGGATGCGCTTCTCGTACGGGCGCATCGTGCCCTGGGTGCACCGGGTCGAGCAGGCCGGCGGCGGCCACCGCACCGTCGCCGTGGCCGGGCCCGACTCGGTGTGGCTGGACGGCGAGTCCGAGACCTACGGCCGCGACCTGACCACCTACGCCGACTTCACCGTCACCGCAGGCGAGCGGATCGCCTTCGCGCTGACCTGGCAGGCCTCCCACCTGGACGCGCCGAAGGCCCCGGACGCCGAGGAGATGCTCGACGCCACCACCGACTTCTGGCACGAGTGGGCCGCCCAGTGCACCTACCAGGGCCCCTACCGCGAGGCCGTGATCCGCTCCCTGATCACCCTCAAGGGCCTCACCTACGCCCCCACCGGCGG